>NZ_KV789524.1:0-36950 GCF_001807625.1 Neisseria sp. HMSC03D10 | reverse complement strand
GGGATGTGTCCAACTTTTGGGGTGCAGTTCAGGGTTCAGACGGCCTTTTTTATTCGTGGGCGGCCATGTGGCTGATGACAAGTTGCTCAATGGTGTCTAGGTCGTCGTCATTAAAACCTAAGAGATGACGCTCGGGGCGGCCGTCGTCGCCGTATTGGTGGGCGGCGGCGATGTAGGCTGTCAGGCCGCTGACGAATTTGATGGCGACGCCCATGCTGTCGATTTGTGAGCGCAGGTATTTGGCGCGGTGGATTTTTGTGAACATGCGCGTTTTGAGCCGCTCTTTGGTGGGCTTGCCGTCTAAGACGCGTATGTAGTCGCGGTTGAATTTTGACACGCCGCGCGTTTCCAGTTCGTAGCCCCACTCGTACTGCGGATCGTAGGCGGCTGTATTGGCGCGCGATTTCTTGGCGGCGCTGGCGGCGGTCTTGATGTTTTTAAATTGGCGGATGCGCCCGGCGTGTTTGCCGGAGAGATAGATGAAACGCTGGCCGACTTTGAGACGCTCGCCGTCTTTGAGCTTGCGCCCTTCTTCGCCGTGTCCGGCGCGTGGCGTCATGGCGTTGCCTTCAGGCTCAATGTTGGCGCGGATGCGCTGGCGGTTGGCTTTTAAAACGACTTTGCCAATATCACTTTTCAGTCGGCGCAGCTCTGCCGGGGAGAGTTTGGCAATGTATTCGTCGATGTTCTTGATGTAGAGATTTAAGGCGTCTGCGGTCATTTTCTGTCTGTCCCGATTCCCAGTGCGGTCATCAGGTCGGAATGGTTGGCATTGCGCGGATGGCCAATGACGATGTTGCCCTGGTCGTCGGTCAGCACGGTGGTGCGCTCGGTCAGGTTTAACTCAATCAAAATGTCGCAGGTGTTGTTGCTCAACAGCTCGACCTCGAAGCTGTAATCTGTCGGCGTGGTTGCGCCCGGGCCGATGATTTGTGGGTTTTCCTCTTGCAGCCAGGCGATGACGACGGCGTTTAAGACGTCGATGTTGCCGGTAAAGTCGGTAATCATGACGCTTAGTCGATATTTGGTCTCATGGCTCAATGTGCTTTTCGAGGCGACGATTTGGCCGTTGGTCACAAACATCGTCAGCTTGTCGGGATTTTGGCGCAGCTCGGGCAGGTGCTTTTGGATTTCAGCGCGCAGTAAAGCTGGTTTTTCCATATTTTTCCTGTTCGCGTTGGCAGTCGATACAGAGGCGGCAGCCGGGGACGGCTTGGCGGCGTGCTTCGGGGATTGGTTCGCCGCATTCTTCGCACTCAAATGCTGATGGGTAGTTTTGCTCGGCGCGGTCGGCTTGGCGTGCGAGGGCGTGGGCGCGTTGCATTTCTTCCAGCTCGCAGGCGCGGTCGATGTAGTCGGTCATTTCTCGGTCTCCGCGTCGGGGTTGAGGCAGGCGGCTAATGTGTCGCGGTAGAGGCGGCACTGGCTGAAAGCGGTCTTGTAAGCGGAAATGGTGTAAACCAAGTCGGCATTGGTTTTTATTTCGGTCGGCGGATTGACGGTACATTTCGGCACGGGTGGGCAGGTGTCGGCGGCTTGGATGGTCAGCGGCTCTTTGGCGGCGCAGGCGGTCAGGGAAAAGCCAATGGCGGCGGCGAGTAAGATGGTGATGATCGTTTTCATGGCTTTGCTTTCTAAGATAGCGCAGGCGGTCAGGGCGGAGGCGAGCAAGATGGTGATGATCGTTTTCATGGCTTTGCTTTCTAAGATAGGGCGTGTCCGAACACGCCCTTTTTTTTATTTGATGGTTTTGGCTAGGTCTTCGGGGACTGCCTGATTTGCCCAATCGTGATTTTTTTGGATGGCCGTCTGAATCTGCTGATTGTGGCCGGCGGCTTCGGCGGTCAGTCGGTCGAGCTGCTCTTGCAGGGTGCGGCTGCGCTGGTGGTAGAGATTCAGGGCGGCTTCTTTTTTCTTGATGGTCTCGGCCTGCGTTTTGATTTCTTGCTCTTTTGCTTTGATGGTGCGGTTGGCTTTGAGCAGGCCGTTCATCAATAGGGCGCTGGCGAGAAAGAGAGCGATGCAAAATGAAATGACGGTTTTCATGGGTCGTCCTTTAGGCAAGCTCGAAATGTGGGCCATCGATAAACGCGCGTTTACCGGCAGCGCGGCGTTCGGCGACGTAGTCGGCGACAAGTTGGGTTGTCGGCTTTGTGGTGTCGTTGAGGGTTGCCCAGCAGCCGCCCCAACGGACGCGGATGTTTAATTCTTTGGCGGCGGCGCGCATGGCTTCGGCGATGGGGTAAAAGTTTTCCCACGCCCATGAAATCTCTTTTGTGCCGTTGCCGTCGAAGTCGCCCCACGGGATGAGGTCGGAGGCGTGGCCGTAGCCGTCGGCTTGTTTCAGGTGTTTGCTGTTGAGGGTGCGGCTTGCACCGGCGGCGACGAGTCGCTTTTGTCGTTCGAGTGTGCGCAGTCCTTCGTTGACGCTGAAATCTTGGTTTGTCAGCTCGATGGCGCGTTTGATGACTTTGACGAGGTCGGGATGGACGCCGTTTAATTTTGTCAGGCTGGTTTTGCCCAGGGTGTAGGTTGGCTTGTCGGTCATTTGTGAGGCTTTCTTAGGGGTTGGTCTGATGTTTGGTCGAGGTCGGCAATAGGCTGTTGACGTTGCCGCCATGCCAAATTAATGCTCCGGTATGCAGGGCTAATCCGAAAATCAGCCCCCACACGGCGGAGGAGTAGAGTTTGAATATCACGGCAATCATGAGGCCGATCATCCAGGCAAATTTCAGCCAGGCAATGAAACTGATGAGGGGCTTATGGGTGCGGCCGCGTGTATCGAAAAACAGGATGCGCCATGCTCCAGCAGCCGTCAGGGAGATGATGGCGGCAGCTTGCAGTGGGGTCATTCGCTCTCTCCTTTCTTTTGGTTGGGTTGGCTTTTAATCTCGGCCTTGCTGACAAAGTCGATCAGGCGGTTGACGATGACGACGACGAGGGCGGAAAACAGGGCGGCGCCGAGAAACTCGTTAAATTTCAGCGGCTGGGCATCGGGGCGGATGATGCTTAATACCCAGTTGAAAATCCCTGCGGCGGTCTCTCCGCCAAAGATGCCGCTGAAAAAGGAAACGGCGAAGAGCCAAGCCTTGGTCAGTGGGCTGTGTTGGTTTTGGCTTAAAATAAACAGGCTGGCGCCGACTGCCGCGCCGAAGGCAACAGAGGCGGCCATGTGATAACTGCCGATGACGATGACGGCCGCGTTGATGGCGGTGGTGGTTTTGGTTTCGTTCACGTTTTCTAATCCCATAGATTGATAGTTTTGATTGTTTTGTTTTGTTCGATTTTGGGCATGACGAGGGTCAGCCCGGCAGGCAGTTGGACGGCTTGGCGGCTTAGTTTTGGATTGGCGGCGAGGATTTGCTCAACCATTCCGCTTGATTTGCCGTAATACTCGTAGGCTAGGCGGCTGATGGTGTCGCCGTCGCGCGTGATGATAGTGTTGTTTTGTGTGTGCATTTCAGACGGCCTTTAAATCAGCTCGCAGTCAATACGCGGCTTTTTGAGCAGCTCGGCAATGGCGTGATGGCCTTCGCGGCGGTAGTCTTCGGCGGTCTCTTGTTTGGCGTCGCTGCGCGCGGCGGTTTTGCCGGTGCTGTCGTAGTCGTTGTAAATCTCTAGGAGCAGGGCTTTGGTGTAGCTGTACACGGCGCGGCGGTAACGGATGTTGGCGAGCGGCTCGCCGTTGATTCGGCGTGGGTCGGTTTGGCTGATGTGTTGAGCCAATGGGACGATGGCGATGATGTCTTTGAGCTGGTCGTTGACGTAGGCGACGGCGTTGACGGCGGTCTCGAAGAGGCGGTCTGGCGTGATGGTGGTGTCGATGCGCATGTCGCGACGCAGCTCGTCTAGGTCGATGACCGGCCAAAATTCGCCGCTGTCGATGTGTTGTTTGTCGATGGTTTGTGTGTTGGCTGGGGCGGCGGTATTAAAGTTAAATCCGGTCATTTCAGACGGCCTTTTTTATTGGGGGTATGGCAGGGGCGGCGGCGCAGGCTGTAAGGGATTGGGCTTGCAGACAGGCCGCCGTCTGCCATACGGCGGGGGAGCTTTTATTTTTCGAGCTGTTTTTTCAGGGCGTCGATGCGTTTTTTGACGCCGCTTCGCGCGTTGTAGGCGTAGGCTTGCTCGTAGAGGGCGAGGGCGTGTTCGTCTTCGCCTTGCTCTTCGGCGCGCTCGCCTGCGGCTTTGAGCAATTTGGCGCGGATTTGGTCGGGCATGTTGTTGATGTGCAGGCCGTTGTCTGATTTGGCTGTGACCCAGTCAATCAGGGTTTGCAGGTTGGGCAGGCTGATGTCGCTGCCTGCGCTGATTTGCTCGGCCATTTGCTCGATGATGATTTCGGGCATGGTGCGGCTGTATTCGTCGGTCGAGGCCATTTGTGTCTCGATGGCGAGTTGAGCCAACGGCATGGCTTGGTCGAGCGCGCCGGTGTCAATCATCCAAACCAAGAGCGTCGGGGTCACTTGGTCGTCATCGGCTGCGCGCCCGGTATCGATGACGCCTTGAATCCAGTCGGAATAATTCGGAATCATGGCGGCTTTTGCTTTGATTTTGTCTTGGATTGAGGCGATGTTTTTTAAAATCGCTTTGTCGTCTTTGAGGCTTTTGTAGAGGCGCTGATAGACAGACAGGGCGTTGATGTCGATGTTGTCTGTTGCGGCGGCGGCTGCAATGTTTTGGTCAAAGTGTTGGCGGAGCAGTGTCATTTCAGACGGCCTTTCTTTTTGTATTCGGGGGCTTGCGCCCCCTGTTTTTATTTGGTGTAGGTCAGGTTTTCAATCAAAACCGCCGCGCCATATTCCTCGACGACAAAGTCGATGTTTTTGGATTGCAGGCTCTCGAGCTGGTCTTTGCGTGGGTTGTCCACGATTTGGCGACGCTCGCCGCTGATTTGGTAGTAAATCGACAGATTCGACAACGGGGTAATCAGCATGGTGTTTTGCGGCATGTTGGGGACGTACATGACCGGCAAGCCGCCTAATGTGCGCTCTTTGTTCAGACGGCCGCCTGATTCGATTTCGGTGGCTGTGTCGCCTGATTTGTTGACGATGCGCAGATATTTGTCGCCAACGGTGCGGCGGCTGGCCAAGACGACGAAGTCGGAGCGGTCGGCGAAGCGTTCGTCCATCATGACGTTGAGCGCGTCTGTGACGACGGCATCGAGGTTTTTGTAATCGGTTGCGCCCGGGCCGTATGGGACGGACGCGGTCGATGTGCCGGTAGTGCCGATGCAGCGTGATTTGTTCTCTTCGCGCATCTTTTGCAGCCAGCCTTTGGCAACGTCTTGCAGCATTGTGTTGGTGGTGGCGTTGGAATCAGCGGCGCGGCTGGTGCCGTTCATGCCGATGGTTACTAACGACAGGGCGATTGATTCGGCGATTTTTTTGTTGATGTGTTTCGGGAAATCGGTCAGGTGCGCCCATTGGTCGATTTCGTCGTAGCGCAGGGCGGCGTCGAAGTTGGTTTTTTCAAGCGTGTACTTGCGGCCGCTCAAATTGTGAATCGGCTTAGGCTTGCGCTCTTTGTCGGCGGCTGATGTGTCGGTATTGCTGCCGATCAAGCCTGAAGAGAGGCCGATGACTTCGCCGACTTTTTCAGTTTTCGGGCGCAGGTTGATTTTTTGCAGCAGCTCGGTGTTTTGGGCAATCTCGTCGTACATGGTTTGCACGGCGGTCGGGGAAATGGTGTAGCCGTTGCTGACTTGCTCTTTGCTGATGCCTTGGGCGGCGGCAACGTCGGAAATCATCGCGGCGATGGCTAAACTCAATTTAGTCTGATTCATGATGCGCTTTCTGTGGTATTGGGGGATTGGTGGATTTGCGGTTGGCTTACCAAGCGACGCGGTCAGCGGATTGGCTGCCGCTGTGTTCTTGGCGTTCGCCGGTATAGGGCGCGGCTTCGATTTCGGCTTTGAATTTGTCAAACTCGGCGCGCAGGGCGTTATATTCGGTTTGCTGGGCTTCGATTTTTTCGTCCAGTTTTTCCAGTAGTTGGATGGATTTGCTGAAACCGTCCCAGCCTTCTTGCTTGAATTGCTGGCCTTCTTTTGGCTCGCTTGGTTGCTCCGGATTGATGGCCGGGGTTTCGGTCTGCTTCGGTTCTTTTGCGCCGAAGTATTTGGCAAATAGGCGGCTAAAAATGCTTTCGGCGTGTTCTTCGGTCAGCGGTTTGGCTTGGTTTTCGGCTTGGTTGCTGTCTTGCGGCTTGGTCATGGCGATTTCCTGCGTTTCAGTTTGTCGGTAGGCGGTAAAGATTTTTTCTTCGGCTTTGGTCTTGGCGGCGGTGTAGTTTGCGGTCGTGCCAAGACTTGCCGGAGTGTCGGTAATGGCGAGGCCGGTCAGGTAGGCTTTTTTGGTATTGGCAAAGCGCGGTGTAATCTCCATGCTCGTGTAGATTTTTTGGCCGCTGTCCCAAAGTTTTTGGAGGCTCTCGGTAATATTCAGCTTGGCCAGCAGGGCGGTTTTGGTTTCGTCTTTTGCCCACGGCTCGGCTTTAAGTTCGACGACGTCGCCATAGCCGCCGGCGAAATCGGGGAACAGAAAATTCATGTGTTCTAAATTAATGCGCGCGCCGTAGATTTCGGGGTCGTATTGGTCGGCCATTTCTTGCAGCTCTTTGGCTGAAATGGTGCGGCCGTCTGCGGTTTCGCCGCTGACGCCGATGACGCGCCAATCGGTTTTTTTATAAGTCATGGGTGGATGTCTCGCGTGTGGATGGGCATAGTTTGGCAAGCGGTGGACGGTTTTTCTATGCTTTGCGATTTTTGAGGATTTTTTTAAAAGTCGTTTGGGTTTAAGGCGGTCTGAAAATCATTGATTGTTTGGTTTTCAGACTTTTTTATTTTTTGAGATGACAAAAGAATCGTTAATCAAACCAAACGTCGATCCGCGCTTGATGGCGCGTGAGCTTTATTGGCAGGGCTGGCGGATTTCGGAGATTGCCCGACATCTTGGTCTTAAGGCTCCGGCGGTCTATTCCTGGAAGAGCCGCGATAATTGGGACGGCGGCAGCCCGGCAGTGCGCGTGGCTGCGTCGGCGGAGATGAGGCTGCATGTTTTGATTGCACAGCCGAAGAAATCGGACGCCGACTATAAGGAAATGCGGCAGCTCTTTGCGCTGGTATCGGGCGGCAAGAAAGCCGACGCGCGTCAGCCTGATTTAAATGAGGTCGAGCAGGCGGCCGCGCCTGTGGTTTCAGACGGCCTGCCCTGGGATGTGCCGACTATCGACAAGCCGCCGCGTGAGCGTCGGGAGCGTGAGAATGTGCGCTCGGCGACGAAGCCTGCGCCGAATAGTTTCACGGCAGAGCAGGTCTTGCGATTGCAGGAGATTTTCAGGGAACAAATGTTTGAGTATCAGCGGATTTGGTACAACCAAAAGGTACGTTTCCGCAATCTGCTCAAAAGTCGTCAGATCGGGGCGACGTTTTTCTTTGCGCGTGAGGCGTTTGTTGATGCGCTGACGACGGGCAAAAATAAAGTGTTTTTGTCGGCGTCAAAGGCGCAGGCGTTTCAGTTTAAACAATATCAAATCGATATGGCGCAGATGGTGGGCTGCGAATTAAAAGGCGCAGATATTCGTTTGGGCAATGGCGCGGTCTTGTATTTCTTGGGGACTAATTCGCGCACGGCTCAAGGCCGACACGGCGACTTGTATGTTGACGAGTATTTCTGGATTCCCGATTTTAAAGAGTTGACGCGCTTGGCGAAGCCGATGGCGTCTCAAAGTCAGTATCGGATTACTTATTTTTCTACGCCGTCTGCGGTGTCCCATCCGGCTTATTCGTTTTGGACCGGAGAGCAATTTAATGAGGGGCGCGATAAGTCGGAGCATATCAAACTCGATGTCAGCCATGACGCGCTGGTTGACGGCCGCGCCTGCGAAGATGGGCAATGGCGTCAAATTGTGACGCTCGATGATGCGGAGCGTCGCGGCTGTAATTTGTTTGACCGCCAACAGTTGCTGCTTGAAAACTCGCCGGCGGAATTTCGTCAGCTCTTTATGTGTGAGTTTGTGGAGGACGGCGACAATGTCTTTGACTTCACGGCATTGCAACGCTGTGCGGTCGATTCGTGGGACGAGTGGGCGGAATTTTATAAACCGTTCGCGGCGCGGCCTGTTGGGAATTTGCCTGTTTGGTTGGGCTATGACCCGGCTGATTCAGGCGATGCGGCGGCTTTTGTGGCTGTCGTGCCGCCTCGTTTCGATGGCGATAAGTTCCGAATTGTTGAGCGTCAGATGTTGCACGGCAATGATTTCCAAAGCCAGGCGGCATTTATTAAAAAGGCTTTCGAGCGGTACAACGTGCAGAAGGTTGTCATCGATAAAACTGGATTGGGCGCGGCGATCTTCCAGATTGTGCATGGATTCTATCCGCCCGTGGTTGGCGTTCAATACTCCATGCAGGAAAAGTATTTGATGATTAATAAGATGCACGCGCTCATGCGTGAGCGTCGCGTCGAGTGGGAGCTTGATTGGAAAGATTTCACGGCGGCTTTTATGAGTATTCGCACGGCTGTGACCGGCAGCGGCCGCAATGTGACTTATGTCAGCGGTCGGACGAAAGAGTTGAGCCATGCGGATGTCGCGTGGGCGGCGTTGCAGGTGTTCTACCAAGAGCCGCTCGACGGCTCGGCGGCGCGTGGTTCGGTTGATGTTTTTTAATGAGAGGGTTTTATTATGAATAATGAGATTTTAAAAGAGGGTCAGTTTGACTGTGATGTCTTTTCGTTTGAGGACTACCAAGATGTGTACAGTCTTTTCGACTTTATCGGCTGCGTTGACAATGGGAAGTGGTACGATCCGCCTGTCAATTTGTATGATGTTGAGCGGCTGATGACCAAGGGGCTGCACCATGCGTCCGCCTTGCTGGCCAAGCTGAATATTTTGAAAGTCACTTTCAATCCGACGGAGTTTTTGAGCCGCTCTGAATTTGAAAAGCTGGCTTTCAATTATTTGGTTTTGGGTAACGGCTATCTTGAGATGCAGCGCAATCGATTGGGCAAGGTGGTGGGAATGAAAAGCCGCTTGGCTTTGTACATGCGCCGCGCGTCAAACCTGAAAGACTTTGTCTATCTTCGGAATAATTTTTTACAGTTGGGCTATGAAGAAATCAAAGGCAGCGATGTGATTCACATCATGCAGCCGAATCTTAAACAGGAAATCTATGGAGTGCCTTATTATTTGGCGGCGATGGATTCGATTGATTTAAATGCGGCGGCGACTAAGTTCCGCGTCCGCTATTATAAGAATGGTTCGCACGCTGGCTTTATTCTCTACTCGACTGACACTCAAATCGACGAGCAGGGCTGGGATGCGGTCAAGTCGCAGCTCCGTCAGTCAAAAGGCGACGGCAATTTTAAAAATGTTTTGCTGCGCGCGCCGGGCGGAAATCCTGACGGCATTAAACTGATTCCCATCGCGGAGGTCGCAGCGAAGGACGAGTTTCTAAACATCAAAGCCGTGAGCGCGGAAGATATGATGGCGATTCATCGAGTGCCGCCTGCGCTGATGGGTATTGTTCCTAAGTCTGCCGGTGGTCTTGGCGACGCGATGACGGTGGCAAAAGTGTTTGCTACAAACGAGGTCAAGCCGTTGCAGCAAAGTTTCATTGACGTTAATGAGCGGATCGGGCTTAAAGTTTTTGACTTCGATAGCTATCAAGTCGAAGAGCCAATGCCTAAATAAAATCAAACTCAAAAGAAAAGCTGAATCCATTTTTTCGGATTCAGCTTTTTTATTTTCGGAAATTTTGACCGGCCGCGGAGCGGCTCGCCGCGCACTGCCCTCCGCCCCTCCGCATTAAAAAAATCCTCTGCATTTTTATGCAGTCGGTCGGAATACTCAAAGTCTTATATTCAGACGGTCTTTGACATATTTTTTATTACGCGTTTTTTATGCGTTTTTACGCAAAATTCCGCGTTTTCTTTCTAAATTATTCGCTGTCTTTTTGACGGCGGTATTTTTCGCGTAATGCCATCACATCACGGCCAAATAATTCCAACGCTTCGCGGCGTTCCTCTAGCAGTTCGGAGCGGTCGTAGGCTCTCTCCGTCTTGTCTGCGATTCCGTGTGAAAGCAATAATTCCCCGACGTCGCGGCGGATTTTGTGTTTTTCGCGGAGGTACGTTCTGGCAAGACTTCGGAGGCCGTGGGCGGTCGTGTCTAGTTTCATTTTCCGCCGCAGTTTCAGTCGGACGGTTTCACGGTCTAGCGATTTCGTAAAGCCGCTTCCTTCAAATAAATAAATTCCGTTGACGTTGAGCTTGATAGCCTCGTTATAAATTTGCAGCAGGGCCGATGATAATGGCACGATGTGCGGCCGCGTCTTCATTCGCTCAAGTGGGATTTCCCATGTTTTCTGCTCAAGGTCAATTTCTTTGAGTAGCGTCCCTGCTGCTTCAGACGGCCTTGTCATGCTTAGGATCTGCCAATAAATCAGCAGGCGCGCACGTTCGCCAATCCCGTCGGCGGTTTCTAGTTTTTCGATTAATAGCGGCAGCTCATCATATTTTAAAGACTTAAAGTGTCGCTCTTTTGGCTTATCGAAAACCTGCTTTCCGATAACAGTCACGGGGTTGCTTTTCAGCGTCCCGTCGGCGACGTAGTAGTCAAACATTAAATTCAAATTCCCCTTGACGCGCCGCAGATATTCCAACACGCCTCGCGCTTCCATTTTTCGGAGCATTTCGACAATCTCCGCCGTCTCAATTGTGCGGATGTCGCGGCCTTTAAAAACTGGGATCGCGTTCAGTTCGAGCGCAGACAATACAGCTTTTGCATAACGCGGAGCTTTTCCGCTGCCATCTTTGCCGCCCGATCTAGCCCAGCGGTCATACCAAACCGCCAAGCAATTTTCAAAGCGATATTTTGCGGCAACATCATCAGATATGATTTTTGGGTCTTTCCCTTCGCCAATTTTTTTTAATATCTCTTCTCTCCATTGCCTTGCGTCTGCAAGGCCGAATTTAGGGAAGAGTCCCAGCGTCAGCGTGTCGGACTTGCCATCGGTAGGGCGGCGATATTGAAGCCGCCATGACTTCTTGCCCGATGGTAGCACCCAAAGAGCAAGGCCGCCGCCGTCAGGTAGCTTGTACATTTTGTCTTTTGCGCGCGCAGCTTTGACTTGTGCCAGCGTCAATGGGGTTACGATTTTGGGCATTTCTAATCCGATTTTTGTCTGATACCAAATAAAATACCACAAAAAAACAAAAAAGATTTAAACCTTTTTAAAAGCGTTTGACATTCTTGAATAAATAAAAGCCCCTTAAACACTTAATATTTAAGGGGCTTTTTCTGTTTTTGAAAAGTTCGTAAAACTTTTAAAAGTATCTATGGCAGAGAGGAAGGGATTCGAACCCTCGATACGCTATTCACGTATACACGCTTTCCAGGCGTGCGACTTAAACCACTCATCCACCTCTCTGTGGAATCAAACATATTTTGTCGTCTGATATTGTAGCTTAATCAGACAAATAAATCTATTCAATAAAAAATCCGGATAAGCCGGATAATTGATTTGGTGCCCAGGAGAAGACTCGAACTTCCACACCCGTGAGGATACTAGCACCTGAAGCTAGCGCGTCTACCAATTCCGCCACCTGGGCAATTAGGATGGATAAGCAAAGCGGCAACCAAAAGGTTTGGTGCCCAGGAGAAGACTCGAACTTCCACGCCCGTGAGGACACTAGCACCTGAAGCTAGCGCGTCTACCAATTCCGCCACCTGGGCTTTGCTTTATTTCCTGTTTTGCGTTACAGTGATTGACTATTTCGCAAAGAAGCGGTCATTATATATTTTAGAAAAAGAATGTCAACAAATAAAATGAACAAAAATATTAAATCTTTAAATTTACGAGAAAAAGACCCGTTTTTGAAACGGGAGAAACAACGTTACGAACATCCGCTGCCAAGCAGGGAGTGGATCATTGAATTATTGGAACAAAAAGGCGTGCCGTCCAAAATCGAAGTCTTGGCACGCGAGTTGTCGATTACGGAAGAAGAGTACGAATTTTTCGAACGTCGTCTGAAAGCGATGGCGCGGGACGGTCAGGTTTTAATCAACCGCCGCGGTGCGGTTTGTGCGGCGGACAAATTGGATTTGGTCAAATGCCGTGTCGAGGCGCACAAAGACGGCTTCGGCTTCGCCGTACCGCTCACGCCCACCAAAGACGGCGATTTTGTTTTATATGAACGCCAAATGCGCGGCATCATGCACGGCGACATCGTGACCGTCCGCCCTGCCGGCATCGACCGCAAAGGCCGCCGCGAAGGAACGGTTTTAGATATTGTCGAACGCGCACAAAGCAAAGTGGTCGGACGTTTCTATATGGATCGCGGCGTAGCGATTTTGGAAGCGGAAGACAAACGCCTGAACCAAAGCATCGTTTTAGAACCTGACAGCGTCGCGCATTTCAAACCCGAATCCGGTCAGGTCATCGTCGGCGAAATCGAGACTTATCCCGAGCAAAACCGCCCTGCCGTGGCGAAAATCATCGAAGTATTGGGCGATTATGCCGACAGCGGTATGGAAATCGAAATTGCTGTGCGCAAACACCATTTGCCGCACCAATTCAGTGAAGCGTGTGCCAAAGCCGCGAAAAAAATCCCCGACCATGTTCGTAAAAGCGATTTGAAAGGCCGCGTCGATTTGCGCGATTTGCCTTTGGTCACCATAGACGGTGAAACGGCGCGCGATTTCGACGATGCCGTGTTTGCCGAAAAAATCGGGCGCAATTACCGTTTGGTCGTGGCGATTGCCGATGTTAGCCATTATGTCCGCCCCGATGACGCTATCGACACGGACGCGCAGGAACGCAGCACCAGCGTTTACTTCCCGCGCCGCGTGATTCCCATGCTGCCGGAAAACCTGTCCAACGGCATCTGCTCGCTCAATCCCGATGTCGAGCGTTTGTGCATGGTGTGCGACATGGTCATCACTTACGCGGGCAATATTAAAGAATACCGCTTCTACCCTGCGGTTATGCGTTCCCATGCCCGCCTGACGTACAACCAAGTCTGGGGTTGGATTTCAGACGACCTTGACCATCCGCACAAAGCCCAAATCGATACCCTCCACAAACTCTTCAAAATCCTTCAGAAAAAACGCTTCGAACGCGGCGCGGTGGAGTTTGAAAGCGTCGAAACCCAAATGCTTTTCGACGACAACGGCAAAATCGAAAAAATCGTGCCCGTTGTCCGCAACGACGCCCACAAACTGATTGAAGAGTGCATGTTGGCGGCGAACGTCTGCGCGGCAGAATTCCTGATAAAAAACAAACACACCGCCCTCTTCCGCAACCACTTAGGCCCGACACCCGAAAAACTCGCCACCCTGCGCGAGCAGCTCGGCTTATTGGGTTTGCAACTGGGTGGCGGCGACAACCCGACACCGAAAGACTATGCCGCACTTGCCGAACAATTCAAAGGCAGACCCGATGCCGAATTGCTGCAAGTCATGATGTTGCGTTCCATGCAGCAGGCAGTTTACGAACCGCATTGCGACGGACACTTCGGTCTTGCCTACGAAGCATACGCCCACTTCACCTCCCCCATCCGCCGCTATCCCGACCTGACCGTCCACCGCGCCATCAAAGCCGTGTTGAACCAGCAAACCTACACGCCAAGCAAAAGCTGGCAGGCTTTGGGCGTCCACACCTCGTTCTGCGAACGCCGCGCCGACGATGCCAGCCGCGACGTGGAAAACTGGCTGAAAACCTATTACATGCGCGATAAAGTCGGCGAAATATTCGAGGGCAAAATCTCCGGCATGACCAACTTCGGCCTCTTCGTTACGCTGGACGGCATCCACATCGACGGCTTGGTACACATCAGCGATTTGGGCGAAGACTATTTCAACTTCCGCCCCGAAATCATGGCGATAGAAGGCGAACGCAGCGGCATCCGTTTCAACATGGGCGACAAAGTCAGCGTCCGAGTGGCACGCGCCGATTTGGACACTAGCAAAATCGACCTGACCTTGATTAGCGGCGGAAGCAGCGGCAAGAAACGCCGCGCCAAAACCACTGCACAAACCGGCTCGAAAACCAAACGCAAACTGACGGCGAAAGAAATCGACGACGCGATGAAAACGCCTGTAAAACAGGAAAAACCCGCCGCCAAACGCCGCAGCAAAGCCCAACCGTCCAACGCAGCAACGTCGTCTGAAAATGGCAAAAAGAAAACCGCCAAAGCCAAAACCGCAACGGAAAAAGCCAAACGCAAAGACAAAAAGCCAAGCAAAAGCGTGAAAATCAAGGTAAAAACCCCGGATACCGCGCCAACCAAGCGCAAAGGCAGAAGCAAGGCTAACGGCTGATATTGCAACCCCAAGCCTCCTTCAATCACAAAAGGTCGTCTGAAATTTTCAGACGACCTTTTGTGTAATGACATTCATTTCGCAACAAATAAATGCCAGTAGTTTGAATATATTTAATTTTTCGGCTCAGGCAATGTTTGATTTTCCGTAACGGATAAAACAATCATCATGGTCAAATTGTAAGACACGGGCACGCTGTTGCTGCAACCACCCCCTCACCGTCCTTAATCCTGAATTCAAATAAGGTACGGTACTTTGTAAAATTTGCGGGCGGATGAACATCACGTTGTAATGCGGCGTTACAGGTGTTTCGATATAAAAGGCATTGCACAAAGGTGTTTTTTTAGAAACTGCCTGAAACCTTTCTACCAAATCATCCGGCAAATTAGGCATATCGCACGGCACAACCAAAAGCCAGTCGGCAGAGGCAATCTGCAAATCATTGGCAGCGGTACACAATGCAGCCAATCCGCCCAAATACCGCCATTGCCTTGCATCCGGCAGCAGGTGCGGGCTTCTGACAGCATAACTTTCCAAATTACGGTTGGCACTGATGGCAATATGGTCAACTTGCGGCCTAATCCTTTCGATAACACAATCAATCAACGTTTTTCCTTGCCAGAGCAACAGGCCTTTATCTCCGCCGTCTGACTGTCCCCCTGCCGATATCAACGCAAATATTTTCATATTTATCCTTTGTGAAGCGGTTTGGTTACCCGATGTCGTCTGAAAGTCTTCATCCGAGTGAGCGGGCTTATGATAAAATTCATATAATTTGAATTTTATCATAACATGATTTTACATTGAAACAGTGTCATCTCTATTTCATGGCAACCATCTCGTCGGTCCGATTGCCTCTAAGCCGAATGAATGATATGTTTACACAGTAACCGACCGAAAACTTCCAACGGCATATACCTTCTATGTCTTTCACATTCCGTTTTTTAAACCGCCTAAGCCTGTCTTCGCGCTTGAAGCTGCTGACCATATTATGGGTCGGCTCCGCCCTTTTGTCCGTCATCCTGACTTTGGTACTCTCTTGGAGGCTGCAAAATGCCGCCACCGTTATCGAAGATGCAGGCAACTTGCGGACGCAGGTTTACCGCCTTGCCTACATGGTCGGCGAACGCGCACCCAAGGCGCAAATCAACAATCAAATCCGCGAATTCGAACAAAACCTCAACCGCATCAGCCAGAGTAACGCCATACACCCGCTGATGCCCTCTGAAACACCGCCCGCCTACGACCTGATACAGACCGCGCTGATTGAAGACTGGAAAGCCAACATACAACCCGTCCTGCGCCGTTACGAACGCCCCGACCAAATCAAGCTCTACCGTTTTGCAGCCAATATCGAACTGTTTTTACAGGCGATGGAACACGCCAATGAGAAAAACACACTATGGTTGCGCCGCTTTCAAATGATTATGATGGGGATGATTTTTGCGGCGGCGGGACTGATGATTATCTGGCACTATGCATGGATTATCCGGCCTTTGGAAACACTGAGGGACGGTGTAAAGACCATCAGCCAAGGCAGGTTCGGCGTTCAGATCGACACAGACCAGATAAGCGAGTTTGCCCAAGTCAATAAAGGCTTCAACCAAATGAGCAGCCGGCTAAAGACGCTTTATACCGATTTAGAGGGGCAAGTGGCACGTCAAACTCAAGACCTGGCGCGACAAAACCGTGATCTGACGCTGCTCTATCAAACCACCCGCGATTTGCATCAAACTTTCACCCCCCAACAGGCGGCGGAAGAATTTCTCAAGCGCACCCTGCCTGCCGTCTCCGCAGAAGCGGGCAGCATCCGCCTTTGGGATAACGAACGCAAACGCACGGACATAGTGGCGTCCATCGGGCTGCCTGATGATTCGGATGAGCCAGATACTGCCCCGGATAAAACGGCACTCAAACACGCCGTTTTCCCCATCAGCTATCAAGAAGAAGAACTGGGTGTTTTAAACCTGTATTTTTCAGACGACCTTAAACCAGATAACAACGACAACGAACTGCTGCGTACATTAAGCGGACAATTAGGCGTTTCCATCGTCAACAGCCGCCTCGAGCAAGAACGCCGCCTGCTTGCCGTTTTACAGGAGCGCAACCTGATTGCCCAAGGCCTGCACGACAGCATCGCACAAGCATTGACTTTCCTAAACCTCCAAGTCCAAATGCTGGAAAGCGCATTCTATTCAAACCAAAAAGAACAAGCCGAAGAGAATATCCGCTTCATCAAAGACGGCGTGCAGGAATGTTATGAAGACGTGCGCGAACTACTGCTGAACTTCCGCACCAAAATCAGTAACAAAGACTTCCCTGAAGCCGTTTCTGCCCTGCTTACCCGATTTGAAAGACAGACCAAAATCAACGTCAGTACCGAATGGAGGGATGAAGGCGCGGCATTGAACAACGACGAGCAGTTACAGATTATCTTCATCCTCCAAGAGAGCCTGTCCAACATCCGCAAACACGCCTTGGCACGCAACGTTACCGTCAGCATTGACAACCGTCAGGACTTCACGCTGATCATCCGCGATGACGGCGTAGGTTTCGATCCCGCCCACCTGGACACGCTTTCCGGCGAACATGTCGGCATGGGCATCATGCGCGAACGCGCCCAACGTATCCACGCAGAATTAGAAGTCAGCTCCAAACCGGATGAAGGCACAACCGTTACCCTAACCCTACCCAAACACAAGAGAACATTCTCATGACCATTAAAATTATCCTGATCGACGACCACACACTCTTCCGCAGCGGCATCAAAGCCCTGCTCTCCCGTCAAAGCGACTTCGAAGTCATCGGAGAAGCCGCCGACGGTTTGTCCGGCGTCAAAATGGCGGAACAGCTCAAACCCGACGTCGTCTTACTCGACCTTGACATGCCCGTCATGAATGGTCGCGAAGCACTGGCACAAATCTTGGGCGTCAACCCGAACCAAACCGTCATCATGCTGACCGTTTCCGAAGACAGCGACGACCTGACCGAATGCATGCGCATCGGCGCACGCGGCTTTTTGCTGAAAAACATCAACGCCGACTTCCTGCTCGACAGCATCCGCAAAGCCGTGGACGGCGACAACGTCTTCTCGCCCGAAATGACCACCCGCCTCGTCCAATCCCTGATTTCCCCGTCCGCACCGCGTACCGATCAGGCACTCTCTACCCTCACCCCGCGCGAACTCGAAATCTTAGGCTACCTCGCCGCCGGACACAGTAACAAAGTCATCGCCCGTCATTTGGAATTGGCAGAATCCACCGTCAAGGTTCACGTTCAAAACCTGCTGCGAAAACTTGACCTCAGTAGCCGCGTCCAAGCCGCCGTTTACGCCGTTCAGCACAAAGTCCCGCAGCCTGAAATCAATTAAACGGCTCAAGATACCGGTACTCAAGCGGTAAAACATGAAAGGTCGTCTGAAAATGGTTTAGCAGAATTTACCCTATCCGTTTTCAGACGACCTTTCCCGTTCCAATCGGCTATGAAAAAGAGACAATCCGACGGGCATCATCTATCAAGTAGTCCGATAATCCCCCCCTCGCGACGATAAAAAACAATCGCTGCTTTTAATATAAATTAAGGCCTATAAACGGCTGCTGCGTTTATAATGCGCCTGTTCAACCCTTCCACCGAGAAGACGCCATGAAAAAACTCCTTTACTTCTTTACCGCCTTTTTTGCCCTGTGTTCCAGCGCGTTCGCTGTGAACGCCGACGATTTGCTGCCGCCTGAAAAAGCGTTTGTGCCGCAAGTGAACGTTACCGACAAAGGCATCAACGTCGAATTCAAAATCGCCGACGGCTACTATATGTACCAATCGAAAATCGTCGCCGCCACCGCGTCTGAAGGCCTATTGGGCGAACCCGTTTTCAGCAAAGGCGAAGCCAAAGAAGATGAGTTTTTCGGCAAACAAACCGTGTTCCACCGCGCCGCTCAGGTCAACTGGCCTTACAAAAAAGCCGCGCCGACCTACAAGCTGACGCTGACTTATCAAGGTTGTGCCGAAGCCGGCGTATGTTACCCGCCTGTGGACACTTCTTTCGAGATTAATGGCAACGGCCTGTACCAGCCGCAAAGCGACGAACCCATATCCGCCAAAGACCGCTTCCTGCAACCCGATTCCGCCAAACCATCCCCCGCCGCCGCGCCTAAAGCCTCGCAAAACGATGACAACAGTCGCTTCAAATTATCGTGGGACACATTAAACGCCAACCTGTTGGCGTTTTTTACCGCAGGGGTATTCCTGAGCTTTACCGCCTGTATGTATCCGCTTTTACCGATAGTCTCCAGCATCATCGTCGGCGATAAAACCGCCGGCAAAGGCCGCGCCTTTGCGCTGTCCGTAGCGTATGTGCAAGGTTTGGCACTGACCTACACGCTGGTCGGCGTCATCGCAGGCCTGACAGGCGCACTCTTAACCGTATGGCTGCAACAGGCATGGGTCGTCCTTGCCGCCGCAGGCCTGATGGTCGTCCTCGCGCTTTCCATGTTCGGACTCTTCAACATCCAACTGCCCAACGCCGTCCAATCCTATTTCCAAAACCAAAGCAGCAAACTCTCCGGCGGAAAAATCTTCTCCGTCTTCGTCATGGGCATACTCTCCGCGCTGATTGTCGGCCCCTGCGTCGCCCCGCCGCTCGGATTCGCCTTGGGCTATATCGGACAAACCGGTGATGCCGTTTTGGGCGGGCTGGCGTTGTATGTCTTGGCACTCGGCACCGGCGTTCCGCTGATCCTCATCGGCACATTCGGCGGCCACGTCCTGCCCAAAGCAGGCGACTGGATGAACGGCATCAAATACGCCTTCGGCTTCATCCTGCTTGCCGTTGCCGTTTACCTCGCCACACCGCATCTGCCCTACTACCTCGTTGTCGCGCTTTACACCCTGCTCATGATCGTCCCTGCCGTCATGTTGCTGGTTAAATCCGGCAAACAAAAAGGTCGTCTGAAAACCGCAGCCTCCGTTTTAGGCTTCCTGCTCATTATCGGCGGCGCATGGTTCGGCTGGCAAAGCGCAAACAAACAAACCACCGCCCTGCACCACTTCCTGACATTGTCTCCCCCGTCCGAAGCAGGCAAAACGACCGACCACGGCAAAATGTTCACTGACGTCGCCGAACTCAAAGCTGCCATGGACGCCGCATTGAAAGCCAACCCCGACAAACCCGTCGTTTTGGATTTCTACGCCGACTGGTGTATTTCCTGCAAAGAAATGGCAAACTACACGCTCAACCAGCCGCAAGTGCATGAAGCCGTCGATATGGAACGCTTCTTCCAAATCGACGTAACCGCCAACACGCCCGAACATCAGGCACTCTACAAAGAATACGGAATCTACGGCCCGCCGGGCATTTTCGCCATCCACGCCGACGGCAGACGCAGCGACCCCTTGCTCGGCTTCGTCAAACCAGACGAATTCATCAACTGGTACAAACAAAACGAAAAATAAAGACGAAAGGTCGTCTGAAAACCTGAAACAGGGTTTTCAGACGACCTTTTTACAAACAACCGCACTATAATGCCCACTATTCCCTTTCACAAAGGCAGCCTCATGCAAACTTGGCACGAAGCAATCGGCTCGGAAAAGTCCGAACCCTATTTCCAACACATCATCGAAACCGTCAAAAAAGAGCGCGGCATGGGGCGGATTATCTATCCGCCTGCCGAAGACGTGTTCAACGCCTTTAAAGCAACCGAATTCGGTAACGTCAAAGTTGTGATTTTGGGGCAAGACCCGTATCACGGTGCAGGACAGGCGCACGGGCTGGCGTTTTCCGTCCGCGAAGGCGTCGCTGTCCCGCCCTCGCTGGTCAATATTTACAAAGAGCTGGCGGACGACATCGAAGGCTTCCGTATCCCGCAACACGGCTATCTGCAACATTGGGCGGAGCAGGGCGTTTTACTGCTCAATACCGTACTGACCGTCCGCGCGGGACAGGCGCATTCCCATGCCACATTGGGTTGGGAGCGCTTTACTGACGAAGTGGTCAACCAAATCAACCAAAACCGCGAACACGTCGTCTTCATGCTTTGGGGCAGCCACGCGCAGAAAAAAGGCGCGTTTATCGACCGCAGCCGCCATCTCGTCCTCAGCGCGCCGCACCCCTCGCCGCTGTCCGCCTATCGCGGTTTCTTCGGCTGCAAACACTTTTCCCGAGCCAATGCTTATTTGCAGGAAAAAGGCATAACGCCGATAGACTGGCAGGTATAAAAACAGGTCGTCTGAAAACGGCAGCCATAGCAAACCGGACAATCCACCCACCGTCTGAACAAGCCTTCCTTTTTCAGACGACCCCTTTCCCAACCCCACAGGAGAACACTATGCAGGTAACGACTTCAGCCATTGTCAACGGCGAATTTGAAGACAAATACGGCAAACGCGGCAGTCAGTTCAGTCCGAACGATATGCCGACTTACTCCATCCCTTTTGAAATCAGCGGCGCGCCCGAAGGCACGAAATCCTTCGCCGTCGTTCTGGAAGACAAAGACGCCATCACCGCCAGCGGATTTGTGTGGACACACTGGCTGATTGCCGACCTCAAACGCACCTCCGTCGCCGAAAACGAAAGTCTGACCGCCACCGACTACACGCAAGGCGCAAACAGTTGGGCAAGCCTGTTGGGCAAGTTGGACATCGAAGAAGCCACAGGCTACGGCGGCATGTATCCGCCCAACTGCCGCCACCGCTACGAACTCATCGTTTACGCACTCGACACCGTATTAAACCTACCGCGCGGCTTCCGCTTCAACGACCTGCACTTCGCCATGCGAGGACATATCTTGGACAGCGCAAGCGTAATGGGAACGTATGACGTATAAAGTTTAAGCAGTTTGAGACCTTTGCCAGATTTTTCAGAAAGCGCAATCTTAGAAACAGAAACGTCGTCTGAAACCTGTAACTACGTTTTTAGACGACGTTTTTATTGAATCAGCTTAGAATGAACTGACGATTTATTTCAAATAATGTTTATTTTAAATCTTTGCTTTGGAGTTTAAAAAGCAGATTCATTTCAAACTGTCGGTTCTTTTTCACGGGTCTTTAGCCGATGATATTGGATGCATCCAACCATTTTGATGGATCGTCGCTATCGAATTTGGCAAATACGGTGCTACTGCTTGAACCTGCTGCACGATAAGCAAGAGTCTGCTGCTCTGTATCAAAGATGAGATAAGGATGGTCTTTTTGGAGAATGACCTCAGGGTCTTTGTCAACGAACATCTTTGACCAGCTCAAATTGGCGTTGCTGCCAGTCAGCAATGAACGCATACCAGATAGGTCGAATTTATCCGTCTCAGGGTTAAAGTCGAGCAAACGATCTATGCTGCCTTCACGAATATCTGCTGCAGTAAAGGCGACAGTGTCTCTGCCTGCACCTGTTATGATGGTGTCGCTACCCAAGCCGCCTGCAAGATAGTCATCTCCGTCTCCTCCGTTGAGGTGATCATTTCCATTGCCACCTGACAGGGTGTCGTGGCCGCCCATGCCGTACAGGAAATCGTTGCCTTCTTCACCACTCAAGCGGTTGTTGCCGCTGTTGCCTATCAGAATATTGTTAGAGTTGTTGCCAAATCCGAAGGTGTTGCCGTTGCCTTCCAATGTCAGGTTTTCGACGTGGGTCGGTAAGGTAAAGGTTGTATCGGCGTAAACCGTGTCGTTGCCTTCATTTGCATATTCAACAATGGTGTCGCCCGCGTTCTTACTGTAATAAATATCGTCGCCCAAGCCGCCGTAGAATGTGGTATGTCCGAGACTGCCATGTAAAACGTCATCATGGGGCGTTCCTTTAAGGACGTCTGATTTATTGTTTGCTGCACTACGGGATAAAGAGTGCAATGTATTGGCCATGATGGCTCTCCTTGAGATCAAGTAGCCGGGAATATAAATAATTCTATCTATATGACATTAAAGAATTTTTTTCTTGTACATCTCAACGAGGATTTGATCGGCGAATGAAATGATGAGAAAGATATAATAATTTATATTATTGTTTTGTTTATTAATTTAAAATAAAAATGATATTTGATGGCACTTCAATAAAATGCCAATTGTATTTTACATCTTCAGTCAATCATGCTACTGCCGAAGCAAAATTGCAAAAAACGCTTGCTTCAGACTGGAGTCCAAAGTATAAACTGGTGTCATTTAGTAACTTTATTAATGAATTAAAAGGCAAAAATAATGGAAATTAAACAAACCAATTCAACCATCAAATCGCGTGCGGCGGTAGCATTCGCGCCAAATCAACCCTTACAAATTGTGGAAATCGATGTAGAAATGCCGCGTAAAGGCGAGGTGTTAATCCGCAATACCCACACTGGCGTGTGCCATACTGATGCATTTACATTATCAGGGAACGATCCTGAAGGCGTATTCCCTGTGGTGCTTGGACACGAAGGTGCAGGTGTAGTCGTTGCTGTGGGCGAAGGTGTGTTAAGCGTAAAACCAGGTGATCACGTCATTCCTCTTTACACCGCTGAATGTGGAGAATGTGAGTTTTGTCGTTCAGGTAAAACCAACTTATGCGTCTCAGTGCGTGATACGCAAGGTAAAGGCTTAATGCCGGACGGCACGACGCGTTTTTCTTATCAAGGTCAGCCGATCTATCACTATATGGGCTGTTCGACTTTCAGTGAATATTCTGTTGTTGCCGAAGTTTCACTGGCGAAAATCAACCCGGAAGCCAACCACGAACAAGTATGTTTGCTCGGCTGCGGTGTTACCACAGGTATTGGTGCGGTACATAACACGGCAAAAGTGCAAGAAGGCGACTCTGTGGCCGTGTTTGGCTTGGGGGCGATTGGTTTGGCTGTGGTGCAAGGTGCGCGTCAAGCCAAAGCGGGGCGCATTATCGCCATTGATACCAATTCCGCAAAATTCGAGTTGGCAAAACAGTTTGGTGCGACTGACTGCTTAAACCCGAACGATTACGATAAACCAATCAAAGATGTGTTGTTAGACATCAATAAATGGGGCATTGACCATACCTTTGAATGTATCGGCAATGTAAACGTAATGCGTCAAGCATTAGAAAGTGCACACCGTGGTTGGGGACAATCCATTATCATCGGCGTAGCAGGTGCAGGACAAGAAATTTCAACGCGTCCGTTCCAGTTGGTAACCGGTCGTGTTTGGAAAGGCACGGCATTTGGTGGTGTGAAAGGCCGCTCTGAACTTCCGAAAATGGTGGAAGATTCAATGAAAGGTGATATCCAGTTAGAACCGTTTGTGACTCACACAATGACACTTGATCAAATCAATGAAGCCTTTGAGTTAATGCACGAAGGTAAATCGATCCGCTCTGTTATTCATTACTAAGGCCCGTGATGAAACTGATTGAACAACATCAAATTTTTGGCGGTTTGCAACAAGTTTGGGCACATCATGCCCAAACGCTTCAATGCGAAATGAAATTTGCCGTCTATTTGCCGGATAATCAGGAGAATCGACCACTTGGTGTGATTTATTGGCTTTCCGGCTTAACCTGTACTGAACAAAATTTCATTACCAAATCAGGCTTTCAGCGCTATGCGGCAGAACATCAAGTGATTGTGGTTGCCCCCGATACCAGCCCTCGCGGAGAGCAAGTGCCGAACGATGCGGCTTATGATTTAGGGCAAGGTGCAGGCTTCTATCTGAATGCGACCGAACAGCCTTGGGCGACGAATTATCAAATGTATGATTATATTTTGAACGAGTTGCCCCGTCTGATTGAGGAAAAATTTCCTACCAACGGCAAACGTTCCATTATGGGGCATTCAATGGGCGGACACGGCGCATTGGTATTGGCACTGCGAAACCGAGAACGTTATCAAAGTGTCTCTGCCTTTTCGCCCATTTTGTCGCCAAGCCTTGTGCCTTGGGGAGAAAAAGCCTTTTCTGCCTATTTAGGAAAAGATCGTGAAAAATGGCAACAATATGATGCCGGCTCGCTCATTCAACAAGGCTATAAAGTGCAAGGTATGCGCATTGATCAGGGCTTGGAAGATGAGTTTTTACCAACACAATTGCGTACCGAAGATTTTATCGAAACCTGTCGTGCGGCAAATCAGCCGATCAACGTGCGCTTCCATAAAGGCTATGATCATAGCTATTACTTCATCGCCAGTTTTATTGGTGATCATATTGCATATCATGCGGCATTTTTGAAGTAAGCCAAAGAAGTGATTCGTGAATCGAATAAACGTTGAAGTGAACGTTAATTTTTCAAGTTAATGAATTAAAAAGGCATCGGATTGATGCCTTTTGTTTTTATAAATGATAAAAAGTGCTATTTAAAATGAGCTGCCTCCTAGAATTAACATGAGGAGCCCTTTGCAAAATCTCCTCACTCATCCTACTTAACTATTCCCCCATTCCAATACAAACCATTGTTGAGAGGTAAAAAACGAAAAGGTCGTCTGAAAACCTGTTTTCAGACGACCTTTTGTTGTTATCGAGAACTTTGCAAATAGCCCTTTTCATCCCCAACAGCCGAAACCCAAACACAGGTTTTCTGCTGTTTCGTTGCGGATTACAAAAAACAGTCAGGCATACCGCCCTGCCCAGTTTCGTCCTACATATTTTCCTTGCGTCAAGCCCACGCTACGCTGCCAATGCAACAGATTTGTTTGATTGATTGCTGACGGTTGATGGCAACTGATTCGTCAAAAACCAAAGAAGCCGTCGATATGCCTTATCCGCAAAAAAAGCAGCCCGTTTCAGGCTGCTTTTGCGTCATGGGATGTAACGCGTCAAATTTATACCACTTCGGCTTTGGTGATGACGACAGGTTCGGTCGGTACGTCGTCGTGGTAGCCGTGGCGTTTGGTGGCGACGCCTTCGATGGCATCGACTACATCAAAACCATCGACGACTTTGCCGAATACGGCGTAGCCCCAGTCTTGGACGACGGTTTTGCCGTACAGCTCTTTGGAACGGAAGTTCAGGAAGGCGTTGTCGGCGGTGTTGATGAAGAATTGCGCGCTGGCGGAATGCGGGTCGGAGGTGCGCGCCATGGCGATGGTGTATTTCTCGTTGGGCAGGCCGTTGGACGCTTCGTTTTGAATCGGATCGCGCGTTTCTTTTTCGTTCATGTTTTCGTCCATGCCGCCGCCTTGAATCATGAAGCCTTTGATGACGCGATGGAAGATTACGCCGTCGTAGAAGCCGTCTTTGACGTATTGTTCGAAATTTTTGGCGGTAACGGGGGCTTTGTCGAAATCGAGTTCGATTTTGATGTCGCCTTTGTTGGTGTGCAGGATAATCATGGGTTTCCTTTCGTTAAGAATCTTTTTACAAATGGTGCTGGGCGGAAAAACTTCAAGGTCGTCTGAAAAATATTCTTTCAGACGACCTTGGCTAGGGTTTTACGGGTTTACATCAGAATGAAATAAGCCCACAGTGCAACCAATACGATACAGAGGACGTTCAGCAGCAAGCCGACGTTCATCATTTCGCGTTGCTTGATTAACCCCGTACCGAACACAATCGCGTTAGGCGGCGTGGCAACCGGCAGCATGAACGCGCAAGATGCGCCGATGCCGATGACGAATACCAAGACTTGTTCGGGCAGCCCCATTTGTGTGGCGATGCTGGCGAAAATCGGCACGAGCAGCGCGGCAGAAGCGGTGTTACTGGTGAACTCGGTCAGGAAGATGATGAAGGTGGCGACTACGAAAATCACCAGCAGCGGATGCGCGGCGGTGAAAGTGGTGGCCACCTGCTGACCCAATGCTTCGGATGCGCCGGAAGATTGCAGCAGCGCGCTCAAGCTGATACCGCCGCCGAAGAGCATCAATACGCCCCAGTCGGTATTGCGGGCGACTTCTTTCCATTGCGCCACACCGAATACGACGACGGCGACAGCGGCAATCAGGGCGATGACGGTGTCGGGGTTGGAAATGCCGAACGCTTCTTTGATTTTGGAGCTGAATACCCAAGCGACGGCAGCAGCCAAGAAAATCAACAGCGCGATTACACGGTGCAGCGTCCACGGGATAGACTCGGCTTTGACTTCGACGCGCTCGTTCAGATTGGGCTTGAGGATGACGTACATGGAAAACAGCATCAAGGGCAGAATCAACAGCATCATCGGCAGACCGAGTTTCATCCAGCCGACGAAGTCCAGATTCAGGGCTTTGGCGGCAATCATGTTCGGCGGCGAACCGACTACGGTACCCAAACCGCCGATGCTGGCGCAGTAGGCGATGCCGAGCAGGACGAAGACGTAGGTTTTACGTTCTCTTTCTTGGTCGAGGTGGCTCATCATACCCATTGCCAAAGGAAGCATCATGGCGGCGGTGGCGGTGTTGCTGATCCACATGGACAGGAAGGCGGTAACGGCAAACAGCATCAACACGGCGACTTTCATATTGCCGCGCGACAGGCGCAAGAGGTTGACGGCGATTTTGCGGTCGAGGCGCTGCATGTGCAGGGCGGTGGCAAGCGCGAAGCCGCCGAAGAAGATGTAAATCGTCGGATCGGCAAAGCCCGCCATCGCTTTTTTGATGTCCATATCGGGGAAGCCGAGTACGACGGCGAGAATCGGCACCATCAATGCGGTTACCGTGATGTGGACGGCTTCGGTGAACCAAAGCGCGGCAACGAAAATCAACAGCGCAATGCCTTTGTTGGCATCGGTGCCGTAGGGCAGGATGCTGTAAATGCCGAAACAGACGACGGCGGAAATGATGGTGGTCAGCAGGCCTTTAAAGTCGGTGATCGGCTTTTGCGCACTGAGCAGCTCGACATTCTCAGGATGCTGGGTTTTGTCCTTTGCATGTAAGTCCATGGAGTATTCCTCTGAAACATAACGTGAAATCGCTAAAACCGCTGAAGCATAGGCTCATCGCCTGACATTGCTTTTTTATTGATTTCACTGAATCGGTTTTTCTTGTTTCCCGCAGCGGGTTGTTCGTAGGCTTTGGATTTCAAGCAAACAAAGCCGTGCGGCATGGCAATGAGTATATTTGTAATCGGGTGTAGTGTAAATATAATGTTAACAATCGGGCGCGGTTTTTTACGAAAACGGATTGATGGGAAACTAAAAATATCTTTTTGTTGATTTTCAGACGACCTCCTTTGTAGTTAAAGCGTTAAGGTCGTCTGAAATGCCTAAAACATGCCGTTATCGTGATATGATGCCGCATCTTTATCGACGCCGTCACGTCAATGAAAAAAATATTCAAAATCCTCCTGAAAGCCCTGTTGGCATTTATCATCGCCGCCATCCTTTACTTTGCCGCCGCCTACATACTTGGTAAGATTCCGCAGGACAGCACTGAAGCCTCTGACGGCGACGTAACCCTTTACCTGCACAGCAACGGCGTACACGCCGACATCATCATGCCGCTTTCAGACGACCTTTTCGACTGGACCAGTATCATCAACCCAGCCGACAGCCCCGCAGGGCAAGGCGATGCGCCCATCCGCTACGTCGGCATAGGCTGGGGCGAGCGCAATTTCTATTTGAAAACGCCGCAGTGGTCGGATTTGACCGCCTCTACGGCAGTACAGGCGTTAAGCGGGGTCAACAGCACGCTGATTCACGCTATCTACTACCGCGAGCCGCCGAGAGAAGGCGAAAATACCGTCAAATTCACCGTCAGCCGCGAACAATACCGCCGCCTGAGTGCCAACCTGATGCGCCATTTCAAGGTGAAAGCGGGCAAAGCCATCCCCGTCGCCGGTGCACATTACAGCGCTGACGACGCATTCTACGAGGCAGAAGGACGCTACCATCTTTTCAATACGTGCAACAGCTGGCTCAACCGCCGCCTGACCGAAAGCGGCATCAACGGCGTTGTTTGGACACCGTTCCCCGATCCGCTGCTCGACAGCCACCGCACCAATACAGCAGAAAAACCATGAAAACCCTGACCATCCGCCATCTCACGCTCGGCAGCGGACAGCCGAAAATCGCCGTTCCCTTGGTTGCCCGAGACGAAGCAGCCTTATCCGCTACCCTGAAAAACCTCGAACACGCCTGTTTCGATATTATCGAGTTCAGAGCCGACTATTTCGACCAAGCGGGCAACCCCGAGTACCTGCTCGCCCAAGCCGAAGCCGTACGCCGCGCCTTTCCCGAAACCCCGCTGCTGTTCACCTTCAGACGAGCAGAGGAAGGCGGCGAATACCCTTGCAGCAAAGCGTATTATTTCGAGTTGCTCGATAAAGCCGCCGCTTCAGGCATCATCGACATCATCGACATCGAACTTTCCGCCGGCGAGAGCGAAGTCCGCCAAGCGGTTGCCGCCGCCAAAGCGAACGACACCGCTGTACTGATGAGCAACCACGATTTCCATCAAACACCCGCCAAATCGGACATCACAGGTCGTCTGAAAAAAATGGAAGAGGCAGGCGCGGACATCTGCAAAATTGCCGTGATGCCCCAAAGCCCCGCCGATGTCCTGACGCTTTTGGACGCCACTTGGGAAGCCCGTCAAACCGCAAACCGCCCGATTGTTACCATCTCCATGGGCAAGCTCGGACTCGTCAGCCGCATCACAGGCTCGACCTTCGGCTCCGCCATCACATTCGGCACGGCAGGCACCGCCTCCGCCCCCGGCCAGCTCGATTCCGCCAATCTGAAAAACATCTTGGATGTTTTGGAAAACGGCAACACCGCCGGATAACAATAAATACAAAAAAACAAAAGGTCGTCTGAAACAGCGTTCAGACGACCTCGTTTTCTTTGTTTCAACAATTTGGCGAGCAAATCTCCTGAACGACGAATTGGTTTCAGACGACTTTTACAGCGGATTGGCTTATAACCATCCAAATAAACCGCACCCTCCACTACCCCGCCCTACCCAAACTCAAACCAAACAAAACGTCGTCTGAAAACAGGCATAGCGTATTTCGCAAAACCGTTTTCAGACGACGTTTTCTCCGAATCCATCTTTTTATCTTCTCTCCTGCCTGCGTATCAGCCACACCGCGAGCAGGGCGAAGGCTATGGTGGGCAATGCGCCGGCGAGGAAGGGTGGGACGCCGTAGAGTTGGCTGGTAAAGCCGAAGAGCCGTCCGGCGAAGTGGAACAGCAAGCCGAGGCAGATGCCGCCGAAGAGCTTCAAGCCCATATTGCCGTGGCGGGTGGTTTGCGGTGTGAAGGCGAAGGCGACGAGCGCCATGACCCATGCGGCGACGGGGTAAACCAATTTGCGCCACCAGGCGATGGCGTAGATTTGGGTGTTTTGGTTGTTGTTTTCGAGGTGGCTGATGTAGGTGGTCAGTTCGCCGACCGACATTTGGTCGGGTTTGACAAGCAATACGTCCATCAGGTTGCGTTTGACGGCGATCGGCCAGTTTTCTTCGGCGGCAGTCGAGACTTCGACTTTGTCTTCGCTAAGCGTGCTGCGGCGGATGTTTTTCAACTGCCAACTGCCGTCGTTGTTTAAAACGGCGGATTCGGCTTCCGTTGCCTGCGTCAGCTCGTTTTTGTCGTTGCGCACCCAAATTTTAATGCCCAGCAGGGTATGGTCGGGCAGCATTTCGCGCACGTTGATGATGCTGTTTTTTTCTTTGAGCCAAAGCCCGGTATTGCCGGTGCTGATTTTGCCGTTGATGGCGGCGGATTTGATGTTTTCGGCTTTTTGGCTGAGGGTGGGGGCAATCCATTCGCCGAGCGCGGCGGTGGCGATGGCGAAAATCAGTCCGAACTGCGACAGGATCAGCAGCAGCTTTTTGGTGCTCATGCCGCTTGCTTTGATGACGGTCAGTTCGCTGCCGGCAGCAAGCTGGCTGAGGGAGACGAGTCCGCCGATGAGGACGGCGAGGGGCATGAGTTCGTAGGCGCGCGCGGGCATCTGCATGAGGACGTATTGCGCCATGGTTGCGCCGTTATAGCTGCCTTTGCCCAAGTCGCCGACTTCGTTGATGATCTCGAAAAAGCTGTACAGGGCGAGGAAGGCCAAGAGGGCGTAAACCGCCATAACCGCCATTTGGCGGATGATGTAACGTGAAATCAGGTTCATTTTCCGCCTTTCAATGTCAGACTTTTGCCAACCGCCCGCCAGAAGGGCTGGCTGGGCATACTGCGTACGCGCAGGAGTACGACGGCGATGGCGAACATGATGATGTGCATGGGCAGCAGTCCGAGCCAGAAATGGATTTTGCCATCCTCCACGGCATTGCGCAGGAAGGTCAGTCCGTTTTGGTAAATCAGGAAAAGCCCGATGGCGACGAGGATGTTGTAGGTGTGGCCGCTGCGCGGGTTGAAATAGGAAAGCGGCACGGCAAGCAGGCAGAGCAGGAGGACGCTGACGGTCAGCGAGATGCGCCACATCAATTCCGCCTGATGTTGCGGGTTGCTGCTGCCGATGAGCTGCGATGTCGGGATGGTGCGGCGGTGGGAAACGGGGTCGATGAGTTTGGGCGTGGTGCTGATAATCAGGCTGAGGTTTTGGAAGGAAACGCGGTTGTAGTCGGCTTTGCCGGGCGTGCCGCTGTAACGGTAGCCGTTGCGCAGGTCGAGCGTGCGCTTGTTGTCGTTCAGCGAGAAATTGCCTTCTTTGGCGAAGATAATGTTGTCGTTGCCGTTTTTATCCTGTTCGCGCAGGAACAGGTTTTTCATGATGCCCGATTCGGTGTCGAAGGTTTCGACGAAGTAAACCCTGCCGTTGCGCTTGCCCAGGCTGTTGAACTCGCCTGCTTCCACCATGGACAATTCTTGTTTCTGCTTGAGGATTTCGGCGTATTCACGGCTGCGCAGTTCCGCCCACGGCATGACCCAAAGCTGCATGACGGCAATCAGCAGGGCAAACGGTACGGCAAACTGCATGACGGGGCGTATCCACTGTTTCAACGCCAATCCGCAGGAGAGCCAGACCGACATTTCGCTGTCGCGCCAGTAGCGGGTCAACACGGTCAGCGTGCTGATGAACGCAGTCAAAACCAGCAAAAGCGGCGTCATGCCGATAACCCAGAAACCGACCAATGCCAACACGGCATCGATGGCGACGCGCCCGTCGGCGGCACGGCCGAGCAGGTTGATTGCCTGAGTGGAGACCAACACTGCCAAGAGGACGACGAAAATGCCGATGGCGGTAAAAGAGAGTTCTTTGATGAAGTTTCTTTGATAAATCATAGAATCGCGGCTAGGAGCGGTAGCGGTTCGGCGCAGGCGGATTGTCTGCGCAAGGTTTCAGACGACCTCTCAAATGGAGTACAATCTTTCCAACCGTTTTCAGACGACCCCTTGATGCAAAGGGTCGTCTGAAACTACCCGAAACCATCTCAATCAGGAGAATAAACGTGGAATTTAGCACAAAAGCCGGAACCTTGCAGCCGCAACAGGCAGGCGCGCAGTTATTTGTCTGCACCGAAACCGCGCAATTAAACCACCCGACCGCCCTTGCCCTTTTGTCTTCGCTTGAAGAAGGTCAAAATTTCGCCGACACCAAAATCCCGACGGACAACGGTTTGCAGGCAGTCGCCGTCGTCCGCCTCGAAAAAACCGACCGCGCCGCGCTGAACAAAGCTGCCGCCGAAGCCGCCAAATGGGCGCAAAATCAGGAAACGGTCAATGCGGACATCCATGCCTTCGATGAAGCACAAGCCGCCGCCGTTGCCGAAGCCTTTGCCATCGCGTTCGGCAACGCCGCCTACCGTTTCGACCGCTACAAAAAAGAAGCCAAGCCCGCCAAATTCGCACAAGCCGTGTTCCACACCGCACACGAAGCCGCCGTCAAAGAAGCCCTGCGCGTCGCCGAAGCGCAGGTTTACGGACAAAGCCTCTGCCGCGACTTGGGCAACGCCGCGCCCAACGAATGCACACCCGAATTTTTAGCGCGCACCGCCAAAGCCGAAGCCGAAAAACTGGGCGCACACGCCAAAATCATCGAAAAAGACTACATCAAAGAAAACATGGGTTCGTTCTGGTCGGTTGCCAAAGGCAGCGTGGAAGACCCCTATCTGATTGAATTGAGCTACTTCGGCGCGGCGAACAAAGAAGCCGCCCCCGTCGTCCTGGTCGGCAAAGGCATCACCTTCGACACCGGCGGCATCTCCCTCAAACCCGGTTTGAACATGGACGAGATGAAGTTTGACATGTGCGGCGCGGCAACCGTCATCAGCACCTTCTGCGCCGCCGTCAAACTGCAACTGCCGATCAACCTCGTCGCCGTCGTCGCCACCTGCGAAAACATGCCTTCCGGCGCGGCAAACAAACCGGGCGACGTCGTGAAAAGCATGAAAGGCTTAACGATTGAAGTGTTGAACACCGATGCCGAAGGCCGTCTGATTTTGTGCGACGCGCTCACTTACGCAGAGCAGTTCAAGCCCAAAGCCGTCATCGACGTCGCCACCCTGACCGGCGCGTGCATCATCGCCTTGGGTCATGACGTCAGCGGCGTGATGGGCAACAATCAGGATTTGGTCGACAGCCTGCTCGCCGCTTCCCGCAACGTGGACGACAAAGCATGGCAACTGCCGCTCTTTGAAACCTACAAAGACCAGCTCAAATCCAACTTCGCCGACATCCCCAACATCGGCACGCCCGGCGCAGGCACGATTACCGCCGCCACCTTCCTGTCTTATTTCACCGAAGACTACCCGTGGGCGCACCTCGATATCGCGGGTACAGCATGGAAATCCGGCAGCGAAAAAGGCGCGACCGGCCGCCCCGTTCCCCTGTTGCTGAACTATCTGCGCAACGTGAAATAAGCCTTGACGCCTGCGGGGCAAAGCAACCGACCCCGCAGGTCGTCTGAAAACGGAACGCATCAACTAATGCAGGCTGTTCGAAAACATATCGGATTTGGTAACCCCATTATGCAGCGTTGTTGTTCATCGTCCAGCAGTCGGTAATCTTACCGTCTTTGATTTTCAGAAAATCCGTACCGACTTTGACGGCAGTTTGGTTACCGAGCGTAGCGGTTACACGCCAATATGCAGAAATTGTGTCGCCGTCGTGGAACGGACCGAGTACGATTTCATAATGCAAATCTGCTTTAGCACGAATGGTAGCTATCCAAGCCTTTGCACTGGCTATGTCAGTTACGGGCGCGGGTGGTGGAGTGGAATCAGCGGTCAGATGTGCTTTGAAGTTGTTTGACAGCAGTTCATCGGCAATGTCGAGATTGCCATTCCACATCTGTGTCCATGCAGTATAGATTTTTTGTGTTTCGGTCATGTTTTTGTCTCTTAACGGTGTTGGGTAATAAGGAAAATCCTGTGCTGAAAAGCTGGGAAATGATGCTATGCAATCTTACTTGTCGTCAATATTGATACGAAAACTGCCTGAATGCAGCCTGCGCTTTATCTGCCCCAAAAAAACAAACGGAGAACCATGATGAAACCGCTATTTGCCGCATTGTCCGTCGCCTTTCTGCTCGGTACGACCGTCAACGTTCACGCCGCGGAACAGGCCAAACCTACCGACCGCAGCGTCCAAGTGTACAAAAAAGCCGATTTGGCGGAGTGGAACCGCGAAAACGCAGCCGGAGGCAAAGGCCCGCTGCTCGGACGTTTCGCCTTCAATCGCCACCAGACCGACGCCCAAGACGCGTTTAGGGAAATCGGCTGGCTGACCCTGCCGCCGGGCGCATCCATCGGCGAACACAAACACACCGACAACGAAGACGTTTACATCATCGTATCGGGCAAAGGCGTGTTTACCGACAGCACGGGTAAACAAACCCAAGTCGGCGCCGGCGACATCACCATCGCCCGCCCCGGTCAGTCCCATGCGCTGAAAAACACCGGCAAAGAGCCGTTGGTCTTCCTTGACCTGATTGCCGAGACCGCCGCCGCCCAAGCTGCCAAATAGTAGTCATCAAACCGACAAGGTCGTCTGAAAACCATATTGCGTTTTCAGACGACCTTTTTTGCTGTTTAAGCAACATGATTCGTTCCAAGCAAACGGGGGGATGACGCGCTGCCGCTGTTTCCGTCTTTTTCATCATTTTCAAGATATTGGGTTTCAGACGACCTTTGGTTTTCGCTGTTTGTATGGGTTTTGGTTTGGCTGTTTTGCCGCACCAAATGCGGTTTGTTCCTTGAATTCTTGTCATATTAATGATGTGATGTTATATAATAACAATTTATTTGAAATATGACGGGAAACCTAAAATGACACAAGCCACGCTTAAACCTATTGTTTTATCTATTCTTTTAATCAGTTCCCCCATTCTCGCCCAAGCGCATGAAACCGAGCAGACGGTGGACTTGGAAACGGTCAACGTCGTCGGTAAAAGCCATCCGCGCGCCACTTCGGGGCTGCTGCAGACTTCGACTGCCTCCGACAAAATCATTGCCGGCGATACTTTGCGGCAAAAAGCCGTCAATCTCGGCGACGCGCTCAACGGCGTGCCGGGCGTCCATGCTTCGCAATACGGCGGCGGCGCGTCCGCGCCTGTGATACGCGGGCAGACGGGCAGGCGGATTAAAGTGTTGAACCATCACGGCGAAACGGGCGACATGGCGGATTTCTCGCCCGACCATGCCCTGATGGTGGACACCGCCTTGTCGCAACAAGTCGAAATCCTGCGCGGGCCGGTAACGCTGTTGTACAGCTCGGGCAATGTGGCGGGGCTGGTGGATGTTGCCGACGGAAAAATCCCCGAAAAAATGCCTGAAAACGGCGTATCGGGCGAACTGGGGCTGCGCTTGAGTAGCGGCAATCTGGAAAAACTCACGTCAGGCGGCATCAATGTCGGACTGGGCAAAAACTTCGTGTTGCACACGGAAGGGCTGTACCGCAAGTCGGGCGACTACGCCGTACCGCGTTACCACAAAGAAGAGGGTCGTCTGAAACGCTTGCCCGACAGCCATGCCGATTCGCAAACAGGCAGCATCGGGCTGTCTTGGGTGGGCGAGAAAGGCTTTATCGGCGCGGCGTACAGCGACCGTCGCGACCGCTACGGCCTGCCTGCCCACAGCCATCTCTACGACGACTGCCACGCCGACATCATCTGGCAGAAGAGCTTGATTAACAAACGCTATTTGCAGCTTTATCCGCACCTGTTGACCGAAGAAGACGTCGATTACGACAATCCGGGCTTAAGCTGCGGCTTCCATGACGACGATAATGCACACGCGCATGCCCACAACGGCAGACCGTGGATAGACCTGCGCAACAAACGCTACGAAATCCGCGCCGAATGGAGGCAGCCGCTCCCCGGTTTTGAAGCCCTGCGCGTACACCTGAACCGCAATGACTACCGCCACGACGAAAAAGCGGGCGATTCAGTGGAAAACTTCTTCAAAAACAAAACGCAAAATGCCCGCATCGAATTGCGCCACCTGCCCATAGGTCGTCTGAAAGGCAGTTGGGGCGTGCAATACCTGACTCAAAAATCCAGCGCGCTTTCCGCCATTCCCGAAACCGTCCAACAGCCGATGTTGATCGACAACGATGTGCATCATTACAGCTTTTTCGGCGTAGAACAGGCAAATTGGGACAACTTCTCGCTTGAAGGCGGCGTGCGCGTGGAAAAACAAAAAGCCGCCATCCAGTACGACAAGGCATTGATTGATCGGGAAAACTACTACAACCAACCCCTGCCCGACCTCGGTGCGCACCGCCAAACCGCCCGCTCGTTCGCGCTTTCCGGCAACTGGTATTTCTCGCCTTACCACAAACTCAGCCTGACCGCTTCCCATCAGGAGCGCCTGCCGTCAACGCAAGAGCTGTACGCACACGGCAAACACGTCGCCACCAACACCTTTGAAGTCGGCAACAAACACCTGAACAAAGAGCGTTCCAACAACATCGAACTCGCGCTGGGCTACGAAGGCGACCGCTGGCAATACAATCTGGCACTCTATCGCAACCGCTTCGGCAACTATATCTACGCCCAAACCCTCAACGACGGACGCGGCCCCAAATCCATCGAAGACGACAGCGAAATGAAGCTCGTGCGCTACAACCAATCCGGCGCAGACTTCTACGGCGCGGAAGGCGAAATCTTCTTCAAACCCACGTCGCGTTACCGCATCGGACTTTCCGGCGACTACGTCAGAGGTCGTCTGAAAAACCTTCCGTCGCTGCCCGGCAGGGAAGACGCTTACGGCAGCCGCCCACTCATTACCCAAGCCGACCAAAACGCCCCGCGCGTTCCCGCCGCACGGCTTGGCTTCCACCTGAATGCCGCGCTGACCGACCGCATCGATGCCCATCTCGACTACTACCGCGTGTTTGCCCAAAACAAACTCGCCCGCTACGAAACGCGCACGCCCGGACACCATATGCTCAACCTCGGCGCAAACTACCGCCGCCGTACCGGTTACGGCGAGTGGAATTGGTATGTCAAAGCAGACAACTTGTTCAACCAATCCGTTTACGCCCACAGCAGCTTCCTGTCCGACACCCCGCAAATGGGACGCAGCTTCACCGGCGGCGTGAACTTTAAGTTTTAAGGGGCGATAGACAAGAAAAAAGGTTTTCAGACGACCTCTGAAAACCTTTTTTATTCATCCCTTCATGTCATCCCAATCTTTTGACTTTCGTCAAAGGAAATTGTTTTCATCCGTCCACTTCCAGTATTAATCCGGCCTTTCCGCGCTCGTCATAAACCTTTGTAAACCAAATCATCCGACAGGTATCCGATATTCCTCCCCTCTTCGTCCCAAACATCCCCCTGCCCCACAGCCTTCCCCACATAAAATTTTTTTTCCAAATAATATAGTCAATTAAAATCAAAATAGGACAG
>NZ_KV789523.1:278-9195 GCF_001807625.1 Neisseria sp. HMSC03D10 | reverse complement strand
TTTGCCCGACGGGGTGAAAAATACAGTTGCTATGCATTTCTGCGCCGACGACATTGGTCATCCAGCCTGCACCGACGTTCAGCATATAACCGGCACCGATGTTGGTCATCTGTCCGATGCCGACATTGTTCATACCGTTCAGGCTGACGGTTTCCTGTTTGTTGCCGCCGATACTGCTGACTTCGTTGGCAACAACGGTCTTGTTGCGGTTTGCACCGACGGTCAGCGCTTGGTTTTTGCCGACAGCAACGTTCTGATCTTGTCCGACAGTCAGTGCTTGACTCTGACCTATGCCTACTTTTTCGTTCAAGCCAACAGAACGGCTGCGGTTTTTACCCACGTTGACGCTTTGGTCTTTACCTACGCTGGTGCTTTGCTTGTCACCCACGCTAATGCTTTGGTTTTGGGTAATGCTGGAGGTCTCGTTTTGCCCCACCGATTTTGTGCGGTTTTGGGTAATCGAAGCCGTTTCGTTTTTTTGGACGGTTTTCGCCCGAACACCCACTACCGTAACCGTTTCGTTGTTGCCGATTGTGGTGGTGCGGTCGTTGTTGACGTTGCGGGTTTCGTTATTTTTAACCAGCGAGGTCAGGTCTTTTTGCGCTTGGAAATTGACCATCTCGGAACCGGCAGTATCGTTGAACATCAGTTCATTGAAGTTGGCCAGTGGCGAATTAAAACTTTTACTTTTGATACCTGACTGCTTGGCCGCAGCAGGAAAGCCCCATGGTGGCGACATTGCGCTGTTGTACAGACGACCCAATACAATCGGACGGTCGGCATCGCCGTTGATGAAGTCAACCAGCACTTCTTCACCGATACGCGGTGTGTTGATAGAGCCGTATCCCGCTCCGGCAGAACCTTGCGTTACCCGAACCCAGTTGGAGCTGTTTTCATCCATTTTGCCGTAGCGGTCCCAATGGAATTGGACTTTAATATCGCCATACTCGTTGGTATAAACCTCTTCTCCGGCAGGACCTGTTACCGTAGCCGCCTGTGTACCTAATACTTTGGGTTTCGGCGTTTTAAGGGGAGGGCGGTATGGGTAGGATTTGGGCAATACGCGGAACGAAATTCTGAATTTGCCGATACGGTCGCCGGTAGTATAGCCGGCTTCTTCAAAATCATAATCTGCTTTCAGAATGGTGTATTCGGTATTGGATGAGGAATGCGGGTGTTTGCTCAGGGTAAACGTATAACCCGGAGCTACTGTCAAGGCAGTACCCGAACCGGTAATGATCTTGGTTTGGCTTTTCAGATCTTCACTGCGCACCTGACTGTAATTTTGTGCTTCGGATACATCGCTAAAGCCGGTATAAAAATCATAATGTTCCATAGGAACAGAACTGAAATCGTGAACCGAATCAGAAGATTTCATCGGGACTTTGGCGTTTTTATAATTGTATTCTTGGGTCACGAACTGGCTGGATTTCAAGGCATCCCGTTCTTCCCATACGTCGATATAGGCGATGTTGGGTGCGCCGGGTGCAGTATTTTTGGAATGGTAAGGAATGTTGGGAGAAGGGATGGCTTCTAGAGTACCGACATCATCAGCGATAACCAGCTCGTGCGAACCGTTGCTGTGGGTAAAATAATAGTAGATGCCTTCCTGTTCAAACAGGCGGTTTAGGAAATTAAAACTGTTTTCCTGATATTGGACACAAAATCCTCTGGTACGATAGCCTTTTTGGCATTTTACCTGGAAGGGGAAGCCGAACGGCGACAAGACTTCATTGGCAATATCCAGAACGGACTTGTCGACAAATACCCTGCTGTCCGTATTTTGGGTGAGATACCACATAAACGGACGGGCTGTACAGGTGTAGGCGTGATAGTTTTCTTCGTCTTCATCTTCGCCGATATAGCCGAAGTCAGTCACCAAACCGTTCAGATAGCGCGGACTACCTATTGGAAAAACGGTCTTTAAATGCGCTGTTTTTGGCCGTTAATGTTTCCAGTTTCTCTGAACGCGCCAATACGGCGGCCTCCCCTGACAAATTGGTAAACTTGCTGTATCGTTATCCTGAATTAAAAGAATGGATGAAATCTGGAGATATGAGTTCAAGTCCCAATTGGGGAAAAGGTAAAAATAAACAGGGACTAACGTGGCATCATCATGAGGATACAAAAAGGTTGGTACTGGTTGATTATAATGACCATAGAAGAAATCATGGTCTATATCACCCACAAAGAAAAGGCGGAAGAAGTATATGGGGAGGTGGTAGACCAGGTCGACGAGGAAAATTAAACGGTCGCACTGGTAAACCATTAGGTAAATGTTAATTTAATCATAGAAAGAACAAAAAATGAATTTAGATAAATTTTATAGAAGAAAAATTAGTATATCAGAAGTTATTGATTGTGCTAGATTATTCAATGATGATGATACTGATAAATTTGCCAAATTTCCATACATATATATTTCTTCTGATGAAGATGAGAGTATTCTTGATTTAGAGACGGTTTGTTATTTGGATAACGGCCCAAAAATAATGGATGGAAAAGAAGTTTTTCCTGATTTTGTAAACGAAAAAGGAAACTAGGAGACTTATCTACATTATAACTTGATACGTTACTACGAACCTCAAACTTGGCAGTTTGTTTAATCAGGAATCGATTGGGTTGTTGAGTAGAGATAACCTTTTTTCAGACGACTTCAATATTTTATTAAGGTCGTCTGAATCATTTGTTTTTTAACAATCTCATTAGTAGTTAACATAGAGGTCGTCTGAAAACCAACTTTCAGACGACCTCTACCAAATCGCCTCCCCCGACGGCGGCGCACGGCTGCTGTTTGCTGAAGTTAATTTTGGCTACGGCGATTTGACCACCGTTTACGGACGCGACGGCAAAAAACTGCGCGGTTTCGCCTACCGCAACCACATCATGGTCGAACACAGCCAGCCCGACGGACTGGTATCCCGCTACGAATACGACCGTTACGACTCCGACGGCAAAGTGCTCAAAAGCAGCAACAACCTCGGCGAAGAATGGACGTTCGACTACCGCAAAGACCATACCGTCGTTACCGACGCATTGGGACGGACGGAAGTGTACGGTTTCGACGAAAACCGCGAACTCGTCTACCGCATCGACGCTGACGGACAACGCAGCGACAGCGAACGCGACGACTACGGCCGCATTACCGTAGAACGCGATCCCCACGGACGCGAAACCCGCTATCTCTACGATACCGAAGGCAACGTCATCGCCATCACCGCGCCGGACGGCAGCAGCACCCAAATCGACTACCACGAAACCCTCAACCTGCCGGTTGCCGTCAACGATCCCGCAGGCAGGATTACCGCCTACGATTACGACAAACGCGGCAACCTCATCAGCATCACCGACCCCGCCGGTTACACCACAAGCTACGGCTACAACGCCCAATGGCTGCCCGAAACCATTACCGACGCCTTAGGCAAAACCCGACGTCTACACTACGACACCCTCGACCAACTCGTCTGCTTTACCGACTGTACCGGCGAAACCACCCGTTTCGGTTACACCGAATACGGCGATCTCGAAACCGTTACCGATGCGCTGGGCCATACCACCCGCCACCACTACGACGCAGCGGGCAACCCCGTCCGTACCGACTACCCCGACGGCAGTCACGAAACCTTCGAATACGACCGCCTCAACCGGCTGACCGCCCACATCGACGGACTCGGTGCCAAAACTGCCTACGAACTCGCAGTGGACGGACTGCCGCTCAAACGCACCAACGCGCTGGGCCATACCTTCGCCTACGCCTACGACAAAGCCCGCCGTCTGACCGTCCTCACCAACGAAAACGGCGAAACCTACCGTCTTGATTACGACCAAACCGACAACCTGATCCAAGAAACCGGCTGGGACGGCAAAATCACCGCCTACGGCTACGATGCCGCCGGACAACTGGTTCAACAGACCGAATACGGTCAAAGCAATAATGAAGGTCGTCTGAAAGACCGTCCCGAGACTTGGCACCGAGCGGTTTGTTTTTTTGTATTGGTTGGTTTGAGTATTAATGGGAATACCCTCGTTGAGTTTGGCACAAATTGTGGCACAAATTGTGGCACAAATGACCGCAGCCAGTAGTATATGAACAGATAAAAAACGCTCTAAATCAAGGGCGTTTGTCTATACACATACTACTGGTTACCGGCTAGGTGGGTTCGATTCCTCCCGCCTCCACCATACCCTATTTTCAGCGGTATCCTGTAATACGCATAAAGCCTTGAGCTTTAACGGTTTCAAGGCTTTTTTATTACCTCAAATATGCTGGCGTATGCTTGAGTTTTTATCATTTATGGGGTAACTTTTTGGGTAAGTTTTTGGGTAAGTTTTTGGGTAAGTTTTCAGGAATTGCATCAAAACGTGTTTCAAATGTACCGTTTTGTCTATTTGAAGTTTTGTACCTATTCTGCTAGAGCGGTTATGCTAAAAAACACAGTTTGATTGTAACGTTTCAAACATTTCCCCTATAATCCGCCTGTTTTCAATTTTCACATGCAAAGAAAGGAGCAGCCATGACACGCAATACTTCAATCCGCTCAATCACATTCTTTGCAGCCTAAGCGTCGGTCTGATTTTCGGACAACGCGTTCCCGCATTTTCCCTATCGCCCGCTTCGGGCTGCTTTCCTATCAATCGGACAGAGGTCGTCTGAAAACGTCAGACGGCAGTCGGTATATTTTCAAACCGGGCATCTTTTTTGTTTTGTCGGTTTGGATTCGTTTTGCCATCTGTCCGTTTTAAAGAAAGCATACACATGGGCAATTATCAAAATCCCCATCATATTCATATCATCGCTGATTCGGAAACCTGGATTGAAGGCAACGCCGTCGCTCAACTCGAAACCACCGCCAAGCTGCCGCACATGCTGCGCGTAGCCGGTATGCCTGATTTGCACGCGGGGCGCGGTTATCCCGTCGGCGCAGCGTTTTTCAGCGAACACCATTTTTACCCCGCGCTCATCGGCAACGATATCGGCTGCGGCATGGCGTTTTGGCAAACCGGTTTGTCCGCCGCCAAGCTCAAACCTGCCAAACTTGCTAAGCAGCTTGGCAACATCGATACGCCTTTGAGCCAAGACGAACAAGAAGCCTTGCTCAGAGAACCCGCATCCGATTTCCCGTTTTCAGACGACCTCGCTGTCGGCACCATCGGCGGCGGCAATCATTTTGCCGAATTGCAAACCGTCGAAACCGTTTACCGCGACGATTTGCTTCCCGCTGCCTTTGATTCAAACCGTTTGCAATTGTTGGTACACAGCGGTTCGCGCGGACTGGGTCAGCAGATTTTGCGACGGCACATCGAAGCCTACGGACATCGGGGTTTGGCGGAAGGCAGCGAGGCTGCGGCGGACTATCTTGCCGAACATCAGGCAGCCTTTGAGTTCGCCCGTTTAAACCGTCGTCTGATTGCCGCCAGAATGCTCGACCGCTGGCGCACGGAAGGCGAATGCCTGCTCGACGTGCATCACAATTTCCTCGAACAAGCCGAAATCGCGGGGCAAACCGGCTGGCTGCATCGCAAAGGCGCAACGCCCGCCGATAAAGGTCTGGTCATGATACCCGGCTCGCGCGGCGATTACAGCTATCTGGTTCTGCCGAGCCAAGATTGCCAGATTTCGCTAAACACATTGGCACACGGCGCAGGACGGAAATGGCAGCGCGGCGAATGCAAAGGCCGCCTGTCGCACAAATATTCCGCCGACAGCCTGCGCCAAACCGCATTCGGCAGCGTGGTCGTTTGTCAGGATAAGGCTTTGATTTTTGAAGAGGCTCCGCAGGCTTATAAAGACATAGACAGCGTCATTTCAGCCATGAAAAACGCAGGTCTGATTGAATTGGTCGCCCGCTTCAAACCCGTTTTGACTTATAAAACCAGCGGCGGATGTGGAGAATAAAAATGAAGCAAAACTTACAAACGGTTTATCTGCAAATTTCTACAGCCCAAGGGCCTGCCGAATGCCGCATCTTTGCCCGTTTCGTATTGGGCAGGCTGCTTGCCGAGGCGAAGGCGGAAGGTGTCGAGGTGGAAATCATCTCCGAAACCGCCGATAAACACGGCATTATGTCGGCGGTGCTTAAATTGGACGGCAAGCATGCCGAAACTTTGGCACAGCGTTGGCAAGGGTCGCTCCAATGGGTGTGCGCCAGCACCGTCCGTCCGAAACATCCGCGCAAAAACTGGTATATCGGCGTTTTCCGCATGCCCGATATGCCTGAAATGCCATCTGGAAGCGAAATTGAGTTTCAAGCCTGCCGTTCGGGCGGCAAAGGCGGGCAGCACGTCAATAAAACTGAAAGTGCCGTCCGTGCCACTCATAAGGCAAGCGGTATTTCCGTACGGGTCGAAAGCGAACGCAGTCAGCATGCCAACAAAAAATTGGCTTTGACCCTGCTGGCGCAAAAGCTGGCGGAACATCATGCCGGACAGACCGACGATTACGCCCGCGCACAGCACAGCCAGCTTTATCAGGTGGAGCGCGGCAACCCGAAACGGACGTTCGTCGGAACGGAATTTAAGGAGAAGCCGGATGCTAAATCTTGAGCTGAGACTGCGGCTTTGGCAATGTCGCGATTACCTGTGTTTTTAATATACTGGAAAAGGTCGTCTGAAAATCTGAATTTGTGTTTTCAGACGACCTTTTGTCTGGCTATCAACATCCGTTCAATAAGAATCCGGAATGTGTTTGAAATACAGCATGACCAGATACCAAAACAGCGTCGCTGCGGCAGCACCGAGCAGCACCCATGCGCTGATTTTGGCGACATCGCGCAGGGCGCGTTTTTGCTTGCGGCTGAAGAGGCGGTTGATGATCAGCGCGGCAAGTGCGAAAAAGAAAAAAATACGGAAAAGTCTGCCTATCATATCGGGAAACGGGGGAGGTCGTCTGAAAAAGTATGGTTTGGGCGCGGCGGCATGGGGACGGATGTTTCAGCGCGTCGTGCTGCTTGTCCGCCCGTGTCAAAAAGTCATGCCGTTTGCTATATAATAACGCTTTTCGCCGCATTTGTTGGAACAGGATATGAGTCAAAGTGCCTCGGTGGGCATTGTAACGCCCCAAAAAATTCCGTTTGAGATGCCGCTGGTTTTGGAAAACGGTAAAACTTTGCCGCGTTTCGATCTGATGATTGAAACCTACGGCGAGCTGAATGCCGAAAAAAACAATGCGGTTTTAATCTGCCATGCGCTGTCGGGCAACCATCATGTTGCGGGCAGGCATTCGGCGGAGGATAAATATGCGGGCTGGTGGGACAATATGGTCGGACCCGGCAAACCGATTGATACGGAACGTTTTTTCGTGGTCGGTTTGAACAATCTGGGCGGCTGCGACGGCAGCAGCGGGCCTTTGTCGATCAATCCTGAAACGGGCAGGGAATACGGCGCGGATTTTCCGGTGGTTACGGTAAAGGACTGGGTAAAATCCCAAGCCGCGCTTGCCGACTATCTCGGCATCGAACAATGGGCGGCGATTGTCGGCGGTAGCTTGGGCGGTATGCAGGCTTTGCAGTGGACGATTTCCTATCCCGAGCGCGTTCGCCATGCCTTAGTGATTGCATCTGCGCCGAAACTGTCCACGCAAAATATCGCGTTCAACGATGTGGCGCGTCAGGCGATTTTGACCGACCCCGATTTCAACGAAGGACATTACCGCAGCCACAATACCGTTCCTGCACGGGGCTTGCGGATTGCCCGCATGATGGGGCACATCACTTATCTTGCCGAAGACGGTTTGGGCAAAAAATTCGGACGCGATTTGCGTTCAAACGGCTATCAATACGGTTACGGTGTTGAATTTGAAGTGGAATCCTATCTGCGCTATCAGGGCGACAAATTCGTCGGGCGGTTTGATGCCAACACTTACCTGCTCATGACCAAGGCACTGGACTATTTCGATCCGGCGGCGGATTTCGGCGACAGCCTGACCCGTGCCCTGCAAAATGTGAAAGCGAAATTCTTTGTTGCCAGCTTCAGTACCGACTGGCGTTTTTCGCCCGCGCGTTCCAAAGAGCTGGTCAAAGCGCTGATTGCCGCGCACAAGCCGGTGCAGTATATCGAAGTCAAATCCAACCACGGCCATGACGCCTTTTTGATGGAAGACGAGGCCTACATGCGCGCCGTAGCGGTTTATATGAACAATGTTGACAAGGATTGCCGATCATGAATTTGCGCGACGATTTGCAGTTGATTTACGACTGGATTCCCGAAGGCAGCCGCGTCTTGGACTTGGGCTGCGGCGACGGCGAATTGCTGGCGGCTTTGGTGGAACACAAAAAATGCAGCGGCTACGGCATCGAAATCGACACCGACAGCGTCATCTCCGCCATGTCGCGCGGCGTAAACGTCATCCAAGCCGATTTGGAGCAGGGTTTGGCAGAATTTGGCGACCAGACGTTTGACGTTATCGTTTTGAGCCAAACCATCCAAGCCATGCAGAATACCGAAAAAATCCTGCGCTGTCTCATGCGCGTGGCGAAACAGGCGATTGTCAGCTTCCCGAATTTCGGCTACTGGCGCAACCGCTTCCAAATCGCTATCGGCGGGCATATGCCGGTTTCCGAACGCATGCCTTATCATTGGTACGACACGCCGAATATCCATTGGTGTACGCTCAAAGACTTTGATTTATTGTGCGCCAAAAACAAAATCCGCGTCCTCGAACGCGCCGTCATGGCGGGTAACAAACAGGTCAAACATTTCCCCAACCTTTTGGGCAGCTTGGCGTTTTACCGCGTCGGGTAAAGAATGTTGTGAGCAGTCTTTTCTATAAAAAATTGGGAATCTGCTTTCAAATAAGTTATGTTGGATGTAGCCAAACCTCATTTTTTATCTGACAGAAGATGAGGTTTGGTGAATTTCGACTTAAGCTGAATAAAATTCTTGTTGTGTGAGACCTTTGCAAAAATAGTCTGTTAACGAA
>NZ_KV789523.1:0-258 GCF_001807625.1 Neisseria sp. HMSC03D10 | reverse complement strand
AGTCTGTTAACGAAATTTGACGTATAAAAATGTGCTAAAAAATTTCAATCGACTAAAAACTTTCTGATATTAAGAAAAAAGTGGAAGAAATCAGGAAGGTTATTCATTTTGAAAATGGTATTGAGTATAAAATTTTAATAACTCATGTTATTACAAAGGCCTCTGTGTTTGAAAAATGAAATACTGGATGTTGGCAGATTCGCGCTGATAAAGCAGAACTTCTTAAAAAGGTCGAGACCTTTGCAAAATTCCCCAAAA
>NZ_KV789522.1:2851-15525 GCF_001807625.1 Neisseria sp. HMSC03D10 | reverse complement strand
TATTGTGCTATTTTGTTTTTAATTGACTATAAATTTTGCTAACAGACTATTTTTGCAAAGATCTCAAAAAACCCTAAAACTCCCTATCTACTTCGTATCAATTAAAAAAGGCATATACCCTTCCAAGCATACGCCTTTTCCAATTTTAGTAGCGGAGATTGCTGCCTACACCATCCATAATTCGCGGAGTGATGAAAACCAGCAATTCGCGACGCTCTTCTTTTTTCGCACGGGACTTGAACAAATTACCCACCACTGGCAAATCGCCCAATAATGGTACTTTGTTAATCGTATCGCTATTATCTTCTTCGTAGATGCCACCAACGATCAACGTACCACCATCTTCCACCATTGCCTGAGTATTCAAGTTTTTAGTCTGAATACATTTCGTAATCAAAGAGTCCACTGTACAGTCTTGCGGTGTATCCTTGGTAATTTTTACAGTCATGATAACTTGACCATCAGGCGTTACATTCGGCGTTACCGTTAAGCCCAGCACGGCTTTTTTGAACGATACCGAGGTTGCACCACTGGAAGATGCCTCCTGATACGGAATTTCAGTACCAGACTCAATAGTAGCTTCTCTACGGTCTTGTGTCAGGACACGCGGATTAGAAATGGTCTTACTTTTACCGGTAGCTTCCGAAGCAGAAATTTCCAAACCTAATGCACCCGATGACAAAGCTCGCACCAAAGCAATATTATTAGTCGCCGCTGCCGCAGGCAGGCTAATATTCGGTTGCAAAGACCATGTACGGTAATTTGCATCACCTCGCAAAACAGCCGAATTAGTATTATGGTTATCTTGCGCATTACTCCAAGAGTTACCCCAAGCGTTGCGTCCTTTGGAACCTGCGACACCGAATTTCACGCCCAAATCACGCGAAAAACCGTCTTTTGCTTCAACGATACGGGCTTCAACCATAACTTGACGAGTCGGTACATCCAATTCCTCAATCAACTTACGGAATTTTTCTACAACATTTCGATTATCCGTAATAATCAAAGTATTCGTTGCAGGATCAATCAGCGCACTGCCACGGCCGCTCAACAAGGTATTTCTACCATTGGAGTTTCCACTATTGTTGTCGTCCAAACGCAAAATTTTCCGGAACTCTTCTACATTCTTATACTTCAATTGGAAAGTTTGGGAATATAAAGGCCCCAGTTCGGCAATCTCTTTCTCCGCCTGCAAGAAAGCCTTATCTTTAGCCAACAATTCATCACGAGGTGCGATATTGATAATATTGCCTTGTCGGCGCATATCCAAATTACGCGCCTGCATAACCAAATCCAAAGCCTGATCCCAAGGCACATCTTTTAAAGAAAGTGTCATTTTGCCATTCACGGAATCACTGGCCACGATATTGACCCCTGACTCCTTCGCAAGGATTTGCAAAATGGTACGTACTTCAACATCTTGGAAGTCCAGGGAAATTTTACGGCCGCGGAAAGATTTGTTTGGATTTGCATTCAGCCCACTTGATTCCGTACTTGCGGACTTAGGCATTACTTCAAAAGCAAATTGACCATTTGCAGCTTTGGTATTGAAATCCCAATTGCCATTATTGCGAATAATGAGTTGAGCATCATTTCCAATACGTTTTAACGTAATATTTTTAACCGGTGTACTGAAATCGGCAACATCCAAACTGCGTTGCGCTTGTGTCGGCAACGGATAATTTTTCAGAGTAATAATAACCCGATCACGTTGTTGCTTCACTTCAGGTTTTCCTGTGAAATCAGGCGCATTCAATTCCACAATACCTGAGTTATGTGCACCCTTCCTGAAGTCAATATTAGCTGAATTTACCGTTTGTTTAACTGCTTCAGACGAGCCTGCCTTCTGACGTGCATTTGCATTATTTGAAATCGCCGCAGAAGTTGTGGTTCGATCAGATGATTCTGTAACGAATACCCATACTTCATTACCATGGACTTCGGTATTATATTGCGCCGCTTTATTCAATCCCAAAACAATGCGAGATCGGTCATTATTCTGAGCCGCAGTAATTTGATTTAACAAAGGATCCGCGTATTCCAATACAGGTTGAGCCAATTGAATATTTGTTTTGGCAAAATCCAAGGCAATTCGGGACGGAGTGGATGTAACAAAGCCGCTCGGGCTAATCACATCCCGGTCAAAACGGATTTTGATAATTTTTTGACTATCCGGCAAAGTTGATACATTAATATCAGTAATATTACCAGCCAATGCAATTTGTGCTGCTGCAATCATACTGATGCCGGCAAATAATTTCGTCATATTCTTAGTTTTCATGAAGTGAGACCCCTTAAATTAGTTTGAATTCGTTGCTGAAGCATTACTGGCATCATTTGAACTATTTTCAGCATTATTGCTTAATGGCAATTCCGCCTTTCGATAAATCCAATTGCCCGAACTATCCTCAACCAACTCTGTCAAAACAATCAAATCATCAGTAATGCTTTGGATTTTTCCATAATTTTGTCCGATATAGTTCCCCGGATAAACTGTATAGACATGTCCATTTACATCAATAAAACCGACAGTTTTACTGCCATTGCTCAGCATCCCTACGTACCGCATATTTTCTAAACTGAATGCTTCCAATGCTTCTTTTGGACGATTGGGATTTGGAGCGTTGCTACCTTTAGGTGCATTATCCAACCGTCGAAAATCGAATGCATTTAAACCACTGTAAGCTGGTGGATTATAAACAGCCGGAGGGTTCACTACCGGAGCCTCAAATGGAATGATATGAGACTTAGCATCCTGACGTGTCTTAGTCATCCACTCATTCAAATCGTCATATGCCGGTGTACACCCCGTCAATGACAGGATACTTGTAAGTAAGAAAATTTTATTTTTCATGATTTTCCTATCATTTATTATTTTTGTTCAGAATTGGCTTGGCCATTTTCTGAATTCCCCTGTGCCTGACTCTGCTGAGTGGCAAGTTCTGCTGCTACTTCATCTGCTGGGCGGGCTTTATACGTCGTCGCAATTGCTCTGAGTATCAAAGTATCGTTTTTAATATCTTTGCTATTTTTACCATCTGAGACATGCGATATTTTTAACGACTCTAATGTAATAATCCGCGACAACCCACCAACATCTCTAGCAAATTGATTAATCTGATTATATTTGCCCGTAATCGATATTTCATACGGCAACTTCTGTATCGGCCCATCATTGACTGGAACCTGTGGAATTACACTATCTAAACGAAGACCGTTTGCTGAACCTGCCTGGTGCAATTCTTGAATCAAAGTAGGAATTTCAGCATCAGTCGGCAGCTGTTTTAACAAGATGTCAAATGAAGAACGAATAGAGGCTAATTCGGCTTTCAAGTTATCTAAACTTGCAGCCTCAATGCTCTTTTTCGTATATGTTTCCTTTAACTCGACTTCCCTTTCCTCTTGGGTTGAGAGTGTTTCCAGCTGTTCACGAAATACTGCTGCATAACCAACAGCCAATACTCCTGCAATCGCTAACGCAGCTAATACAAACTTTGCACCAGGATTCAACAAATATAAATTCTGAATATCCAAATTTTTTACTTTAGCTGAGGCCATTTACTTTTCCTCCCCGTTCTGTGCTTTCGTCGAATCATCATTAATTACTTCTCTCTCCGACTTGACTGGAATACTCGAGGAACCAATCATAGATTTAATATTGAACTCTTGATAATTATCAATTTTCTTAATTTCCAAGAGTTCTGGCTGCATAAAAATACCTGTACTTGGCAAAGACCGCATAAACATGGCAATTTTATTATCGCTAATCGCTCGGCCTGTAATCTTATAAGAGGTCGGATTTTCTGCATCAAGAGATGTGATATAAGTATTATCTGGAATAACCACATTCAAACTGTCGATGATATATGCAGCTTGGGAGCGTTTTTCTTGCAACTCCTCGACTTTTTGCTTTTTAGCCAAGAAGTTTTCTTTTTCCTGCTGTAATTTTTTTATTTCTCCTAAATCATTATCTAACTTGGTAATTTCTGCTTCCAAAAATGCATTCCTACTTTCTTGATCACTAATAGCATTATTGATCGCTAAATAAGCTATTGCAGATAAACCAACTCCTATTAATAACGAAGAAAGCATCAAAATTTTAAATTGCTGTCTTTTACGTTGCTTAATTTCTTCTCTATATGGAAGAAGGTTAATTTTAATTAATTCAGTCATATTACAATCCCCTTAATGCTAATCCAAATGCAAGTGTCAAAGCAGAAGCATCAACTTGTAACTGTGACAAATCGACCTTACCACCTCGCTCCACATATGTAACTGGTTGAATACATTGTGTCGCTGTATTTGTCTGCGAAAAAATGCTTTCAGCCAAACCAGTCTGTTGTGATGCAGAACCAGTTAATAAAATATGCTTCACATTCGAAAAAGCATCTGTCGGCTGTGTGGTGTAATAAAACTGTAGTACTCTTTGCACTTCCTGAGCCACTTGAACATTGAAGCGGTCTGCGATTTGTGTTTGATAATCAGTTGGCTTGCTCGTAGATACCATCATTTGAGCAGCTTTTTCTTCTGTAACCTGATATGTACGTTGAATCAACTGGTTCAATTGCTCAGTACTTACAGGCATTTCCTGCTTGTATAGAATTTGCCCATTCTGAATAATCAGCGCATACATCTGTGTTGCATAAATCCCAAATATAGCAACTTTTTCATTTGTTAATTCAGGAGCGTACTGGTTAATCCAAAATACGAAGGCATTATGCTGCGCCAATAAATCTAAATCTAACGCCGATAAGGACAATCCCGCCCCCTCAAACATTTCGATCATAGGCTCAACATCATCCTTACGCGCTGCAACCGTCAAAATCTGCTGCCCTGCTGGAATAACAGACGCACCTACGACCTGATAATCATAGTTTATTTCATCGATAGGCCCGATCGAGGAGATTTCAGATTCTGCAAATTCATCCAAATCCAACTCAGTATCTTTTTGTGAATAAACCACTTGCTCGATCGTCGCCAATCCTTGAGGGATAGCTGCAATAATATTCTTGCAAGAACTGCGTAATTGCGAATATGCATGTTGCAAATAAGTAACAAGCTGGTCGTAATCTTGAATTTTGTTACCTTTTACAATATTTTTAGGTAATTTAGTAATAACGTATTTTTCCAACTGAATTTGGTTTAAACTACGCCCTGACAGCTGAACCATCTTGATGGCATGCTGACTAATATCGATGCCGATGGAAGAACGGTTGCTTAACCCTGAAGAGGACTTTCCAGCCTTACCAGTTGTATTTTTAGGGTTTTTTGACAAGCCAATCATAAGATTTCCCTGTATTATTAGGAGTGAGTAACTGTTTCGATATCCGTAAAGGACTTCCTCTTTACACGAGAAATGCCGTGTTTTATAGAAATCGATATCTATTTTACTTTATTTAATACCAATAATGGCAAAATTATTACCTAGTCATGATTAAAAAGATTATAACAACCTGTATCGGTTTGATGTTAGGCCTAGCAATTTTTACTACTGGATTGATTGCTATAGCAATTTTAGTAACCTACCCCAAACTCCCCCCCTTAGACTCCTTACAACACTACCAACCCAAAATGCCATTGACCATTTACTCGGCAGACGGGCAAATTATTGGCGTCTATGGTGAGCAACGGCGTGAATTTACCAAAATCAACGACTTCCCCGATATTCTCAAGAACGCGGTTATTGCCGCAGAAGACAAACGCTTTTACGAACATTGGGGCGTAGATGTTTGGGGCATTGCCCGAGCAGCGATTAGTAATATCGTTGCGGGAGGCGTTCAATCTGGTGCAAGCACTATTACGCAACAGGTTGCCAAAAACTTCTATTTAAGCAGTGAACGTACATTTACCCGAAAATTTAATGAAGCACTTTTAGCCTATAAAATTGAACAATCCTTGAGCAAGGATAAGATTTTAGAGCTTTACTTCAACCAAATTTACTTGGGGCAGCGTGCTTACGGGTTTGCTTCGGCAGCGCAGATTTATTTCAACAAAAATGTTAAGGATTTGACTTTGGCCGAGGCTGCCATGCTGGCCGGCCTACCTAAGGCTCCTTCTGCATATAATCCCATTGTGAATCCTGAACGCGCCAAACTGCGGCAAACTTATATCCTGAATAATATGCTGGAAGAAGGGATGATTACGTCTCAGCAACGTGACGACGCATTAAAAGAAGAATTACATTATGAGCGATTTGTACAAAAAATTGATCAAAACGCGTTGTATGTAGCAGAAATGGTTCGTCAAGAACTATATGAAAAATATGGCGAAGAAGCCTACACTCAAGGTTTTCACGTTTATACAACCGTAAATACCGCAAATCAGCGTGTTGCTACCGAAGCATTGCGCAAAGTCTTAAGAAACTTTGACCGAGGCAGCAGTTACAGAGGAGCGGAAAATTATATTGACCTCAGCAAAACAGATGATGTTGAAGAAACAGTCAGCCAATATTTATCTACTTTATATACTGTGGATAAAATGGTTCCTGCGGTTGTATTGGAAGCTTCCCGGAAAGCAGTACAAATCCAACTACCCAATGGCCGTAAAATGACTCTTGACGCTAAATCGTTAGGTTTTGCAGCCAAAGCGGTTAATAATGAAAAAATGGGAGAAGACCGTATTCGACGCGGCTCTGTCATCAGAGTGAAAAATATTGGTAATGGCTGGACTGTTGTACAAGAACCTTTATTGCAAGGTGCATTAGTATCTTTAGATGCCAAAACCGGGGCTGTTCAAGCATTAGTTGGTGGCTATGACTATCATAGCAAAACTTTTAACCGAGCAACTCAGGCCATGCGCCAACCTGGTTCAACATTCAAGCCTTTTGTATATTCCGCTGCATTAGCTAAAGGCATGACAGCCTCAACCATGATCAATGATGCCCCAATATCCCTACCAGGAAAAGGAGCAAATGGTAGCGTGTGGTCACCCAAAAATTCAGATGGGCGTTATTCTGGTTATATTACATTGCGCCAAGCATTAACCGCATCGAAAAATATGGTTTCTATCCGCATCCTGATGTCTATCGGAATTGGATATACCCAGCAATATGCCCAACGTTTTGGTTTCAAACCGTCTGAACTTCCCGCAAGTTTATCAATGGCTTTAGGTACTGGAGAAACCACTCCACTCCGTATTGCAGAAGCATATAGTGTTTTTGCTAATGGCGGATATAAAATCTCAGCTTATGTGATTGACAAAATCTACGATAGCCAAGGTCGTCTGAAAGCACAGATGCAACCCTTAATTGCCGGAGAAAATGCTCCTCAGGCGATTGACCCTCGAAACGCATATATCATGTATAAAATTATGCAAGATGTAGTTCGTGCAGGTACTGCTCGAGGTGCATCAGCATTAGGTCGAAGCGATATTGCCGGAAAAACCGGAACAACCAATGACAACAAAGATGCATGGTTTGTCGGTTTCAATCCTAAAGTGGTAACTGCTGTTTATGTTGGTTTTGACAAGCCCCGCAGCATGGGGCGTGCCGGCTACGGTGGTACGATTGCAGTTCCAGTCTGGGTAGATTATATGCGTTACGCCCTCAAAGGCACTGAAAACAAAGGCATGAAGGCACCTGAAGGCATAGTTTCTAATGGTGGTGAGTATTATATGAAGGAACGACTGACTACCAGCTCCGATTTAGCCTTAGAAAACGGTGGAGTAGCACCACACCCGACCACTCAACCATCTAGACGTACTCGTCAACCTTCTGACAATAATATGTCTGATACCCAAAACTCTAGCCGCCCTGGGCGCCAAGAGTTACAAGAAGAACCGGTTTTGCCAAGCAATACCGGCAATAATAAACAGTTAGACTCCTTATTCTAAAATCAAAATTTTAAATTACTGAAAATAAAGCGGTCTTGTCATTAAAGTAGCAAGGCCGCTTTATTTTAAGGATAATATTTAGATAAATTAAAGAGCCCTACTTGATACAATCAAGCCCCATCAGACTCATAAGAATCTGCTATTTAAAAAATGATATTTGCTTTCTAAACCCCACCTTCTAATTAATACATACCGTACGCCAACAAACCAATGGCTGCTCAGAATATCTTATTCGACACCAATAAAATCAACCAGATACCTAATATTTTTATCTTTTACTTTGACCTTCACTCAACCCCAAAAAATAATTTTCATATCTTTCAAAAAGTTATCTTAATTTTAAAAATTTGTTATTGATAATAATTACTATTATTATATAATACCAATTACTCGGATGCCGTCCTGCTTCGAGTCATTAAACAACGATCCCCCTCTTCATTTTCCTATCTTATCGGAGTGCGCATATACGAGACATACTGTTCCCCTTATATCAGATACTCAAAACCGAAAAACACAAAACCCGCTGCTTTTAAGTAACGGGTTTTGTGTTTTTCTCAAGCAAAACATGATTTGAAACCTAGTCATCGCTCCTAAACAATCTATCCCTATGGTTCAAATACACCAAAGGGAAAACTAATATAGTACGTTGGTTGAGGATCATATTGGCATTTCTATAAAACTGTCTTTACATTCCCTAGTTTTTACCAATCCACTTATACTCTATTAGCAATCAAGAGAAAACAAAAATGGCAGCTTGATTAACAAGCTGCCATTAATTTCCTCAGCGTATCTTTTTACCTGTACTTTTTTTTGAGACATTCCGTCCCAAAGGTTCAAGCTTAAACCCTCCGCCCAATTGGGTATTTAAATTGCTCCATGCAATCAATGACTCAGCTTGATATTGTGCTTTCTGCATTTTTAATTGGAGAAGTTCGTTCTGTTTTTGCAGAGCAGATAGACCATTATCTAATCCCGCATTGACACGACTATTCGCATTACGGACTGTTCTTTCTGCAGTTTCCTGCATTTTCTCCCAAATGCTTTGTCGTTTCTGCATATTTTGATAGTCAACAACCGCATCGGCAGCAGTACGCATGGCATTTAAAACAGTACGGTCATAAAGGGCTACCTGTTCATTATATTCGGCACGCCGCCCTGCCAACTTAGATTGCAATGCTCCTGAAGTAAAAATTGGCAGATTTAAGGCAGGAAGTACGCTGATCATACCCGATGTACGCCCTCGTACAACATTAAAAGCATCAATATGTGCCAGACCTGCCAAAACTTTGAGTTCTATATTGGGATAGAACTCAGCTTCTGTCGCTTTAACCGTATTGAACCGAGATTCCAACATAGCTTTTTGTGACGCAATATCCGGGCGGGCGCCCAATAAATCTGCATGGATTTTATTGATTGGAACAACAGGAACTGCTGCCATTTTTTCAGGCATATACAAAGATAAACCGTCAGGGGTTGTCCCGCTTAATATTGCTAAAGCATGACGCACTTTAGCAATTCGGCGCTCCAACTCCAACTTTTCCAACTGCATACTTTGCTGTTGCATTTCAACTGGATAAAGCGATTCTGCAGAAGCCAGGCGGGCATTAATCCTTCTGCGTATCAGTTGCTGCATCTTGTCTGTAGTTTCCATACGCTCGGATAATAGATTTTGTTGTATTAACAACATCTGCCATGTGAAATATTGTGATGCAACCGCATTGGCGATATCAATACGCGTTTGATGAGCCTCGTACAGAATGGCCTTGCGCTTTCCTAATATTGACGCAGCCTGTTTCCGGTTTTTACCCCAGAAGTCAAACGACCAAGTACCCTGTAAAGCAGTATTTGCCAATAATAAGGTATGGTCAGTATCAATATGACCGGATGAAGGCTTAGGGGCAACATATGCTCCCGCCCCTCGCACGGACAACCCGACTTGCATTTTGCTTGCGGCTTCAGTGATTCCCAGCTGCGCTTGTGCTTGTTCGAAGCGCGCCTTAGCGATACGCAAATCGGGAGCATTACGGATAGAGAGTGCAACTAATTGGTTAAGTTTTTGGTCGTTCAGTTGCATCCACCACGCATCTTGAACCATGGCTGCAGACTTACCTTCAGATAGCCCGTAATTGGTAGGTTCTTCCAAAGGAGCCTGTTTACCGAATTGAGCGCAGGCAGAAAGTAGAATGGCGGTAGCAATACAGATTCCCTGTTTGTAGGGATTGGCTTTCATGGAATACTCCGTTTTATCATCGGTATCCGCCACATCCTGCATCCGCTTTATCAGCCCTCCAGCCGGCGCAGCAGCTTACCCAACAAATATTGCAACTGGTTGTAATCTTCATCGGTGAAATCTTTCCAAGCCTCTTGGCTCGTACTGGAAACCTGCGGCCATACTTTTTGGATAAAAACCTCACCTTCAGGGGTCAATTTTAGCACAATCTGACGGCGGTCCTGCTGGTTGATATAGCGTGCAACCCAGCCCCGACTGACCATTTCGTCCGACAATCGGGTTGCGCTGGTACGGGTCAGATCCATCAAATCACTCAAGCGTGATGGTAAAATTTCACTGTTCGGGCTGACGTAAACCGCCATCAAGGCAAACCAGAGGTTTTCATTGATGCCATATACTTTCAGATTATCATTCAGATGCGAACTGAGGCGTTCGGTTACGACCCGCAACATCCTCCCTGCCCTAGTCTGCTGCTCGGAAAATTGAGGCAGGCGGTCAGATAGGGTTTTTAATGCCGTGGTCAAATCGGTTTGTGAAAAACTCATGGTTTATTCCTCTTAATTACCAACTTCAATCGCTGCGCCCTTCCGACGGAAGCAACGATGAAAAAATCATTGAATCAAAATACCAAATATTTATTTTATGTGAACATACTAATCTAATTGACTATTCTTCTGATGAAAATCTGACAATCGGTTAAAGTTAATAACGAGTGGTACTTTTTATGCATAAAACATTATTTTGCATTCGGGCGAACTACCAATTTTTGTCTTCCATCAAACCGACTCTTAGAACTTTCAGATACCTGCTTAGTTCTTACCACATAGCCTCATTTACCCGCAATTGACAGAAATAAGCTGAAAATAAAGCAATCATTTGAAAAATTACATTTTTAATCATTTTTTAAAATTGCGGTTACAATTCAAATCGTTTAATTGCGAATATCTTCAGACGACCTCCGATGCTGCATAAAGGTTACACATCACCCCTGCCTTATATTACAATCCGCCTTTCGTGGTTCGAAAACCTCCCACATTAAAAAACTAAGGAAACACTCATGTCCCGCAATACCGAAGAGCTGCAAGGCATCTCTCTTTTGGGCAATCAAAAAACCCAATATCCGACCGGCTACGCTCCCGAAATTCTTGAAGCATTCGACAACAAACATCCCGACAACGACTATTTCGTCAAGTTCGTCTGTCCCGAATTCACCAGCCTCTGCCCCATGACCGGGCAGCCTGACTTCGCCACCATCTACATCCGCTACATCCCACACATCAAAATGGTGGAAAGCAAATCCCTGAAACTCTACCTCTTCAGCTTCCGCAACCACGGCGATTTTCATGAAGACTGCGTCAACATCATCATGAAAGACCTGATTGCCCTGATGGATCCGAAATACATCGAAGTTTTCGGTGAATTCACACCGCGCGGCGGCATCGCCATTCATCCCTTTGCTAATTACGGCAAAGCAGGTACCGAGTTCGAAGCATTGGCACGCAAACGCCTGTTTGAACACGACAGCCAATAATCCATCCCCTTTTACGCATTTTCAGACGACCTCTTTCACAAGAAGGTCGCCTGAAAGCCTTTCCGAAAGATTTACATGTACGAATTTACAACAGCGCAACAACAGAAGGCACTCTTCTGGCTGGTGCTTTTCCACATCCTCATCATCGCCGCCAGCAACTATCTGGTGCAGTTCCCCTTCCAAATTTTCGGCATCCACACCACTTGGGGCGCGTTTTCCTTTCCCTTCATCTTCCTTGCCACCGACCTGACCGTCCGCATTTTCGGTTCGCACTTGGCACGGCGGATTATCTTTTGGGTCATGTTTCCCGCCCTTTTGCTTTCCTACATCTTTTCCGTTTTGTTCCACGACGGCAGTTGGACGGGCTTGGGCGCGCTATCCGAATTCAATACCTTTGTCGGACGCATCGCCTTAGCCAGCTTTGCCGCTTACGCACTCGGACAAATCCTTGATATTTTTGTGTTCAACAAATTACGTCGTCTGAAAGCGTGGTGGATCGCCCCGACCGCATCAACCGTCATCGGCAACGCCCTGGATACATTGGTATTTTTCGCCATTGCCTTCTACGCAAGCAGCGATGAATTTATGGCGGCAAACTGGCAGGGCATCGCTTTTGTCGATTATCTGTTCAAACTCACCATCTGCACCCTCTTTTTCCTGCCGGCCTACGGTGTGATTTTGAATATCTTGACGAAGAAGCTGACGGCACTACATTCTGCTCCCCTCGCCAAACAGACGGTTTCTTTACAAGAAAACTGAAAGGAACGCTAAAAACTGCAGACCCTTATCAAAAACGAAAAGGTCGTCTGAACCTCAAATTCGGTTTCAGACGACCTTTTTTGCTAACAAGTCTCTTATGGCAATCACACAACACATGAAATAAAAACGTTACCTGCCGCTCTTGCTCAAAAACGAATGCACTCCCCGCCATGAAGATATGTTTCAAAATGACAACAAATACGTATCTCTGAATTTCTCTCGCAGAAATAACCGCCCTGATATTTCCGTTTAAATTTCCTATCAATTTATCATTGAGATTCTGGCTCATACTGTTATAGTGGATTAAATTTAAATCAGGACAAG
>NZ_KV789522.1:0-2831 GCF_001807625.1 Neisseria sp. HMSC03D10 | reverse complement strand
CCGTACTGGTTTAAATTTAATCCACTATATTTGAAAGCCACTCCCAAACAACTTGTCTCAAGCCGTATGAACTGGAAAAAGTTTTCGTATCCATCCCAATGTAAAAGGTCGTCTGAAACCTTAAACCTGGTTTTCAGACGACCTTTTAAGGCATACCCCAATACTATGGGCAGCCTGATTAATCCAACTGCGCCACAGAAACAGGCAACCCGCGGATAGAGGCAAGTATGGTATTTGCCGATTTCTGCTGCTGACGGAATGCAGCCATATTGGTTGGCGTCAGCTTGGGTGTCGGCAGGGCAACCGTAGTCGGGTTGACAGGTTGACTGTTCACGCGTGCTTCATAGTGCAGGTGCGGACCGGTAGAACGTCCCGTCGTACCGACGAATCCGATCACTTCGCCTGCACGCACCACACCTTGGGCAGGCGTAAACGCGCTCATATGCCCGTATAAGGTTTCAACGCCGTTAGAATGGCGGATCATAACGGTATTACCGTAGCCGCCCTTCCAGCCTTTGAAGGTAATCACGCCGTCAGCGGTCGCTTTAATCGGCGTACCGGAAGGGGCTGCGTAGTCAATACCGGTATGCATACGGACGGTATGTAAAACGGGGTGGACCCGGTAACCGAACGGGGATGAAATGCGCGTATAGACAACAGGCTCGATGTTGAAGCCCGCTTTTTGCTGGAGCGATTTGCCGCTTTGATCATAATAGCTGCCGCTCTCTTCGTCGCCTTTACCCTGGCTGTAATAATAGGCTTGATAGCTTTTACCGCCTTTGACAATTTCGGCTGCCAGAATATTGCCCGTACCCATTTGTTGTCCGCGGAAATACATGCTGTCATACAGCAATCGTATCACATCGCCTTCTTTCAAATCCTCCAAGCTCAGTACGTCGGAGAAAATTTCGCTCAGCGACTCACGGATTTCGACAGGAATTTCCGCCTGCGCCATTGCACCGCGCGCAGAAGTGCGGACAACGACGGAACGCAGGGTCGGCATGGTCTTCATATCCACTTCCGATGTAGAAGCCTGCCATTTGCCTTTGACTTTTTCCAAAGCGACAAGGTTGCGCTCAAGCTCTTCATCCGTGAAAAACTGTACGTCGGTAACTTGTCCCGAAGCATCGATGCGGATATTGACAGACTGGTTGGCGCGCAAATGTTGCATATCGCGTTCCGCACTGTTTTTCGCCATGATTTGCTTGATGTCGGTTTGGGGGACCCCCATGCGGGTAAGCACATCGGCGAGTGAGTCGCCCTGCTGGACGACTTCTTGCGCCCAGTAACTGGACTGAAAATTGCCGGTTTCAACATAAACCGCCGGCAGCTCTTCAGAAACGCGCTCGACTTTAAATCCTTGATACTCGGGAACAGGTTCGGTTACTGCATAGGCAGTCATCGCGCCGGAAACGGGCAAAAGGATGCCCAACAGAGACCAGCGGATAGGTTTGTTGTGCCAAAATCGGCGCAATAAGGGAAATCGGGTTGTTTCGATCACGAATTATCCTTTTAATGCGGCGGTGCGGCTGCTTTATCAATCCGCACGGGCAATGTGATTTTCATTTAAAAGAAGACTGTCTGCTATTTATCCGTCTTTCAGACGACCTTTTTCATAGTCCGGCAAACAGCACAATGGGGAACCAAGGGCGTATTATCAAGGCTATTGTTTTGATTTACACCCGTTTTTTCTGAAATTTACGTCCGTAATTATATCACAATCGCGTATATTGCTTCAAACGCCCTATCCCATAGCCATTTGGGAATGGCCGGCATTCTCCCTTAAAATGATGCTTTTTTCCAACCTGCCGCCTACCATGAACCTGACCCTTGCCATTCCGTCGCTGAACCGCCAAAGCGACGAATCCGTCCCCCCTCTTATCCTGCCAGCCTTCAACCGTCTGCTGCGCTTCGGACATTTACACAAACAAGCAGTTGAAACATCAAAATTTTACGGGCGTTATTTATGGGATGGCAGTCTGCTCGAACACGCAAAAACTGCTGCAAACGTTCCACAGCAACAACCTGCCGCATTGGCTTCCCCGCTATGGCAGCAGATGGGTTTGCACCAAGTCAGCGTCGTTGGCGGCGAATATATCGGTATTGCCACTGACGAGGCAGACAGATTGTGCCGTGAACTGTCTGATTTTTATCAGGACGAGGGTTGGCGATTTATCCCCGTTCGCCCCGATTTGTGGCTTGTCTTATTACCCAATCCGCAAGACTGGCAAATTCAGCCCATATTGGATATTTACGGACAAATGGGGTCGTCTGAACAAGCCTCGGGCAAAGATAGCGGACAATGGTTAGCAAAGCAGACAGAAATTCAAATGTGGCTGCACCAACACCCGATCAACAACATTCGCAACCAACTCGGAACACCGCCGATAAACGGTCTGTGGCTGTGGCATGATATTCAAGGGACGCAGCAATCATCCGCCCTATTCTCCGACAGCCCGTGGGCGCAATTTGCCTCCGGCCGCATAGATGCACCATACGACTTTCGCGCCTTTGCCTCTTGGATGCAAGAAACAAGAACAGACACTGCCGTCATTTTTATGGATGGTTTGACCGTTACCGGGTCGACGGCGGACGTACTGACCTACCAAGATATTTTGCAGGATTGGGAACAACGCTGGTTCGACCCGATTTGGCAGGCGCTACACACAGGTCGTCTGAAAAAACTGACCTTGACGACCGATGGGGAAAACGGCGGCGTATTAACACTCACACCCAAATCGCGTTGGAAATTTTGGCGGGCTGAAAAAACGTTTACAGGGATTTGGTAAATTGAATCGCAAAAGGTCGGCGGATTCGCATTTGAAGTGCAA
>NZ_KV789521.1:0-833 GCF_001807625.1 Neisseria sp. HMSC03D10 | reverse complement strand
CGCCCGCACCTGCAAACACAAAAGCTAAAAACACTATTCAAAAGTAAATTAACCGGAAGCATTAGGACAAGGAGTTTGAGATGTAGGCTTCTATTCTGCTCGGAAGAAAATATGGGCGGCTTTAGTTGGTCTGAAAGTAAGTGTTGTAAACCCAAAAGATCTTATTATGAAAGGATATATATTGAAATTGGGTGATGAAATTATTAATAGGTAATAAATGATGAATAAAGAAAATTGTAAAGGGTATTCTCTTACTCAATTAATCTTTGTAATTGCAATAATTGGGATTTTAACTTCAATAGCTTATCCAAGTTATCAAAAATATATTAGAGACTCTGAAATACGTCAGGCTCTGGCAGCGCTTGTTGAGAGTGCTCAGTTTATGGAACGATTTTATCAGCAGAATGGTAGTTTCAAGAAAACTTCTACAGCGTGGCCTGATTTGCCTAACTCTCGGAGTTTAGAAAACTTTTGTATTTATCCTCATGGGCTTGCTAGAGGCGCGTTAGATGGGAAATTTACTTTAAAAGCAGTTGCATTAGATAAGAATAAAGAACCTAGGGTAATAAAGATTAATGAATCTCTAACGACTTTTATTTGTGAGAGTAGTGCTAGTTCTTGTGATGATGTTACGAAAAACTATTTTTCTGGTGCAGATAAAAACTGTTCCGTATATCGGCTTTAAGAGAGTTTGTGCGGCTATTACTGAATGGTTTGTATACCCATTTAACTGATATTAATTAAGTAGAGTATGAGCTACTAGTTATATATAAAAGGTCGTCTGAAAACTTTTTTCAGACGACCTGAGACCTTTGCAAAATTCCCCAAAATCC
>NZ_KV789520.1:12257-22604 GCF_001807625.1 Neisseria sp. HMSC03D10 | reverse complement strand
GGGGATTTTGGGGAATTTTGCAAAGGTCTCTAGTTATTAATGCCTATTTTATTTAAAAATATATTGTATTTGGACATCAGAAAACGGTATAGTATTGTTCGTTCAAATTCAAACAACAAACACACGAAAGGAATATTATTATTATGCAAATCAGCGCACGCAACCAATTCAACGGCATCGTTAAAGACATCCGCAACGGCGCGGTCAACAGCGAAGTAACCGTCTCCCTACCGACCGGACAGGAAATCGTAGCAGCCGTTACTTGCGAAAGCGTCAGCAACCTCGGCTTGGAAAAAGGCAAGGCCGTTGTGGTGCTGATTAAAGCGGGCAGCATCTTGATTGCCAACAATCTCGACAACATCAAACTTTCCGCGCGTAACCAATTGTCAGGCATCATCAGCCATATCGAACGCGGTTCGGTCAACAGCATCGTTGACTTGGACTTGGGTGATGGCTTGGCTTTGAGCGCGGGCATTACCATGAAAAGCAGCGATTTGCTGAATCTGGTACCCGGCCAAAAAGCAACGGCAATCTTCAAAGCAGGCGCCGTTATTTTGGGCGTATTGGCATAATCCGAACCGTCCGATTCCAAAAGGTCGTCTGAAACTTCAGGTTTCAGACGACCTTTTTATCATTTGCAGAATGCCGTTATCCGATAGGGCAGGATATTTTTAATGCGTTTTGCTGGTGCGCCGTCAACTCGGCAATGCCTTTTTGTGCCAACGCAATCAGTTTGCCCAATTCGTCCAAGCTGAACGGTGCGCCTTCCGCCGTGCCTTGGATTTCGATGATTTTGCCCGAAACGGTCATAACGATGTTGACGTCGCTGTCGCAGCCAGAATCTTCGGGGTAATCCAAATCCAAAAGCGGTACACCGTTCACGACGCCTGCGGAGACGGCGGCAACGGCTTCGCGGATGGGATTTTCGCTGATGAGGTCGTCTGAAAGCAGCTTGTTGACCGCAATTTGCAGTGCGACGAATGCGCCGGTAATAGACGCGGTGCGCGTTCCGCCATCAGCCTGAATCACGTCGCAGTCAATTAGGATTTGGCGTTCGCCCAGTTTTTCCATATCCACGACGGCGCGCAGCGAACGCCCGATCAGACGCTGGATTTCCTGAGTGCGACCCGACTGCTTGCCTGCCGCGGCTTCACGGCGCATACGCGAGGCGGTAGACGCAGGCAGCATCCCGTATTCGGCGGTAACCCAGCCCTGCTCCTTGCCGCGAAGGAACGGCGGAACATTTTCGTCGATGGAAGCGGTGCAGATAACTTTGGTGTTACCGCATTCAATCAGGCACGAACCGTCGGCGTGCGGCAGAAAGTGCGGGGTGATTTTGATGTCGCGCAGGCTGTCGGCAGCGCGTGAAGTGCGGGTGTAATTGCTCATGATTTGTCCTTTGGGGAAGCGGTGAAAATTTGTGGTCGGTATTATACGGGATTCGTCGGGATGGCTGCTTAAGGTCGTCTGAAATCGTTTTCAGACGACCTTATTCTATATTGTGTTATAGTCCCTCCACTTTCACTCGTATTTTGAAACGGAGTAAAACCATGACTCAATCCATCCATATCCACAGCATGACCGGCTTTGCCAATGCTGCAGGCGAATGCGGCGGCAAGCGCGTGAACTTGGAAATCCGCGCGGTGAACCACCGTTATCTGGATGTCCAATTCCGTATGCCTGAAGAATTGCGTTATCTGGAAGGCGCGTTGCGCGAGAAAATTGCGGCTTCGGCCGCACGCGGCAAACTGGAATGCCGTATTCAGTTGCAGGACGCGGCAGTCGGCGGGCAGAGTTTGGAAACCAATGAAGAATTGGTGAAACAGTTGTCCGATTTGAACAAAACTTGGCGCAAGGAACACGGTTTCGGCAAGCTGACAGTCGCTGAAGTGTTGCGCTTTCCTGGGGTATTGGCAGGTCAAAGCGAAGACCCCGAAGCTTTGGCGAAAACCGTGCAAGAGCTGTTGGACGAGGCGTTGAAAGAGTTTGCCGCCGCCCGCAAACGCGAAGGCAAAAAACTCGGCGAACATCTGTTGCAACGTTTGGCCAGTATGGAAGAAATCGTGGATGCCTTGAGCGAGCTGTTCCCGAGCCTGCTTCAGGCGCATATGGACAAGGTGAACACGCGTTTGGCGGAAGCGGTAGGCAATATCGACAACGACCGTTTGCAGCAGGAATTTGCGCTGTTTATCCAAAAATCCGATGTTGACGAAGAATTCAGCCGCCTGCGCACGCACATCGCCGAAGTCCGCCGCATCGTTACGGAAAACAAAGGCAGCGCGGGCAAACGCTTGGACTTCCTGATGCAGGAATTGAACCGCGAGGCAAACACGCTGGGCAGCAAAGCAATCGCGGCGGAATGCACGCAGGCTTCAGTCGAACTGAAAGTCTTAATCGAGCAAATGCGCGAGCAGGTTCAAAACATCGAATAAGCCTTCAAAAATAAAGCAAAGGTCGTCTGAAAAGCCATTTTCTGCTTTTCAGACGACCTTTTTTGATACCGCAATCCGCACCCTGCCCTATTGTTCAATATACTGCCCCACCCTATTTACCAAACCTCCCTCCCCTGCTTTTCAGACGACCTCCTGCCCGCTATAATACGCTTGCAAATTATTTGCATTATCATTTAATTCAGGAGAAACGCATGAGCACCCGTACCGAACACGACACCATGGGCAATGTCGAAGTCCCGTCCGAAGCCTATTGGGGCGCGCAGACCCAGCGCAGCCGCAACAATTTCAAAATCGGCGGCGAAACCCTGCCGCAGCCGTTGATTTACGCTTTGGCACTGGTAAAAAAAGCAGCAGCCGCCACCAATGTTTCCCTCGGCAGGATTAAGCCCGAACAGGCGGATTTGATTACGCAGGCGGCGGACGACGTGTTGAACGGCAAGCTCGACGGGCAGTTCCCCTTAGTGGTTTGGCAGACCGGCTCCGGCACGCAGTCCAATATGAACATGAACGAAGTGCTGGCGAACCGCGCCAACGAAATCGCCGGTACGGGTTTGGCGGCGTATCAGCCCGTCCATCCCAACGACCATGTGAACCACGCGCAATCGACCAACGATGCGTTCCCGACCGCCATCCACGTCGCCGCCGCGATTGAAATCAACCGCCACCTCATCCCCGCCGTCCAAGCCCTGCGCAACACATTGGACAAAAAAGCCAAAGAATTTGCCCCCATCGTCAAAATCGGCCGCACCCATTTGCAGGACGCAACGCCGCTGACTTTGGGACAAGAGTTTTCCGGCTACGTTTCCCAACTCGACCACGGCTTAGGCCGTCTGAACGACGCACTCAAAGGTTTGTACGAACTTGCCTTGGGCGGCACGGCGGTCGGTACGGGCTTGAACAGCCATCCCAAATACGCCGAAAAAGCCGCAGCCAAACTCGCCGAACTGTCCGGCCTGCCGTTTGTCAGCGCGCCGAACAAATTTGAAGCCTTGGGCGGACGCGATGCCGCCGTTGCCGCTTCGGGCGCACTGAAAACGCTGGCGGCAAGCCTGAACAAAATCGCCAACGACATCCGCTGGTTGGCAAGCGGCCCGCGCTGCGGTTTGGGCGAAATCAAAATCCCCGAAAACGAGCCGGGTTCGTCCATCATGCCGGGCAAAGTCAACCCGACCCAATGCGAAGCGATGACCATGGTGTGCTGCCAAGTGTTCGGCAACGACGTCACCATCGGCATGGCGGGCGCGTCGGGCAATTTCGAGCTGAACGTCTATATGCCCGTCATCGCCTACAACCTCTTGCAATCCATCCGCCTGTTGGGCGACGCGTGCAACAGCTTCAACGAAAACTGCGCCACCGGCATCGAACCCGTACCGGAAAAAATCGATTATTTCCTGCACCATTCCCTGATGCTCGTTACCGCGCTGAACCGCAAAATCGGCTATGAAAACGCCGCCAAAGTCGCCAAAACCGCCTATAAAAACGACAAATCGCTGCGCGAAACCGCCGTTGAGTTGGGCTTGCTGACAGGCGAAGAGTTTGACGAACTGGTCGTCCCCGCCGATATGGTTCATCCGCGCTGATTGACGGTTTGAAATACGGCAAAGGTCGTCTGAAAACCGGGATTGGTTTTCAGACGACCTTCTTTATCTCAGCAGCCATATCGCCCGCTTTCTGCAATTTTCAGACGACCTTTCGATAAATCCCGTTGCGAAAAGCATTATAATCACCGCAATCTCAGTTCAACCGCCCTACCCCGAAAGGTTCGCATGACCACTTATTCCCTCTTCGTTACCTGCCCGCGCGGTCTCGAAGCCCCTTTATCCCAAGAACTCGAACAACTCAAATGCCAAGACATCCGCGCCGTTGACGGCGGCGTCGCGTGCAAAGGCGGTATGGAGCAGGTATACCGCATCAACCTGCATTCGCGCACTGCCAGCCGCGTGTTGCTGCGCCTGACCAAAAGCGGCTACCGCAACGAGCAAGACATTTATAAAGCGGCGAAAAATATCCGCTGGACGGATTGGTTCGACTTGGAACAAACCTTCAAAGTCAAAGTAGAAGGCAAACGCGCCCAAGTCAAAAGTTTGGATTTCGTCGGGCTCAAAATCAAAGACGCCGTGTGCGACGTGTTCCGCGACGCTTGCGGCGCGCGCCCCAGTGTCGGCAAAATCCGCCCCGACATCCGCATCCATGCCTTTATTGACGAGCGCGACATTCAAATTTTCATCGACACATCCGGCGAAGCCTTGTTCAAACGCGGCTACCGCCAAGACACGGGTGAAGCGCCGATGCGCGAAAACTTGGCGGCGGGGTTGCTGCTGCTGGCGGGCTATGACGGTACGCAGCCTTTCCAAGACCCATTTTGCGGCAGCGGCACCATCGTCATCGAAGCCGCATGGATTGCCACCCGTCGCGCGCCCGGTTTGATGCGCCGTTTCGGGTTTGAAAAGCTGAAAAACTTCGATGCCGCCCTTTGGAAAAAGCTGCAACACGAAGCCGAAACGCAAATCCGCCCCGCGCCAGCTGCGATTTCGGGCAGCGACAATGACCGCTATATGATCCGCGCCGCCGTTGCCAACGCCCAAGCTGCCGAAGTGGACACGTTTATCCGTTTTGAAGTCAAAGACGCGCAGGACACCCGTCCGAACGGGGAAGGCGGCATTTTGATTTCCAATCCGCCTTACGGCGTCCGCCTTGCCGAAGTCCAAGCCCTGCAAGCCCTTTACCCGCAGTTGGGCGCGTGGTTGAAACAGCATTACGCGGGCTGGCTGGCGGGAATGTTTACCGGCGACCGCGATATGCCGAAATTCATGCGCCTTTCGCCCAAACGCAAAATCCCGCTCTACAACGGCAACTTAGACTGCCGCCTGTTTTTGATGGATATGGTCAAAGGGTCGAACCGATAAATATGATAAAGGTCGTCTGAAACAGATTTGGCGGGTTTCACCAAACGTTTCAGACGACCTTTTGACAAAAAATCAGTATTTCACCGAATCATTGCCGCTGTTTTTCTGAATAAACTCGATTTTATAGCCGTCGGGATCTTCAACAAAAGCAATAACGGTCGTGCCGTGCATCATCGGCCCTGCTTCGCGCACGACTTTTCCGCCCATCTCTTTTACACGTTCGCAGGCTTTATAAGCATCGTCCACTTCGATAGCGATGTGGCCGTAGGCGTTGCCTAAATCGTAGCTTTCGGTATCCCAGTTGTGGGTCAGTTCCAAAACCGTATTTTCAGCTTCGCTGCCATAACCGACAAAAGCCAGCGTGAAACGGCCTTCCGGATAATCGTGGCGGCGCAAGAGCTTCATGCCCAAAACGTTTTGATAAAAGTCCAAGGATTTTTCAAGGTTGCCGACGCGCAGCATGGTGTGAAGCAGGCGCATGATTGTGTTCCTTTTATATGTTGTTAAAACAGGATTTTAACACGAAACGCAAGCCCTAACCCGTATCAACGGCAGCAAACATAAGCTTTCAGACGACCTTTACCGTAAAAGTAAACCATCCGCCGCAGCTATTGCCAGCCGTCAAAAAATTCGCTATAAGGGAATTATATGAAACATATTAACATTTATATACAGACAACCCAAAAAAGGATTCAGAGATGAAAATCGGTATCCCACGCGAGTCATTATCCGGCGAAACCCGCGTCGCCTGTACGCCTGCCACTGTTGCCCTGTTGAGCAAACTGGGCTTTGAAACCGTTGTCGAAAGCGGCGCAGGTTTGGCGGCGAGTTTGGACGATGCCGCTTACCAAACAGCAGGCGCGACCGTTGCCGACAAAGCGACGGTTTGGGCCTGCCCTTTGATTTATAAGGTCAACGCGCCGTCCGAAGGCGAGCTGCCGCTGCTCAAAGAAGGGCAAACCATCGTCAGCTTCCTGTGGCCGCGCCAAAACGAGGCTTTGGTCGAAGCCTTGCGCGCCAAGAAAGTGAACGCGCTGGCGATGGACATGGTGCCCCGTATTTCGCGCGCGCAGGCTTTAGACGCTTTGTCTTCGATGGCAAACATCAGCGGCTACCGCGCCGTGATTGAAGCCGCCAACGCCTTCGGCCGTTTCTTCACCGGTCAAATCACTGCCGCCGGCAAAGTGCCGCCCGCGCAGGTTTTGGTGATTGGTGCCGGTGTGGCGGGTTTGGCGGCAATCGGTACGGCAAACTCGCTCGGCGCAGTGGTGCGCGCGTTCGATACCCGCTTGGAAGTAGCGGAACAAATCGAATCGATGGGCGGCAAGTTCCTGAAACTCGACTTCCCGCAAGAATCGGGCGGCAGCGGCGACGGCTACGCCAAAGTGATGAGCGACGAATTTATCGCCGCCGAGATGAAACTCTTTGCCGAGCAGGCGAAAGAGGTGGACATCATCATCACCACTGCCGCCATTCCGGGCAAACCCGCGCCCAAGCTGATTACCAAAGAAATGGTGGAAAGCATGAAGTCCGGCTCCGTCATCGTCGATTTGGCGGCGGCGACGGGCGGCAACTGCGAACTCACCAAACCGGGCGAATTGTTCGTAACCGACAACGGCGTGAAAATCATCGGCTACACCGACATGGCAAACCGCCTTGCCGGACAGTCTTCCCAGCTTTACGCCACCAACTTGGTGAACCTGACCAAGCTGTTAAGCCCGAACAAAGACGGCGAAATCACGCTGGACTTCGAAGACGTGATTATCCGCAACATGACCGTTACCCGCGACGGCGAAATCACCTTCCCGCCTCCGCCGATTCAAGTTTCCGCCCAGCCGCAGCAAACGTCGTCTGAAAAAGCCGCGCCTGCCGCCAAGCCCGAGCCGAAACCCGTTCCCCTGTGGAAAAAACTCGCGCCCGCCGTCATCGCCGCCGTGTTGGTACTGTGGGTCGGTGCGGTCGCGCCCGCAGCATTTTTGAACCACTTTATCGTGTTCGTCCTCGCCTGCGTTATCGGCTACTACGTCGTCTGGAACGTCAGCCACTCGCTGCATACCCCGCTGATGTCCGTAACCAACGCCATTTCCGGCATCATCGTCGTCGGCGCGCTGCTGCAAATCAGCCAAGGCAACGGTTTCGTGACCCTGCTTGCCTTCATTGCCATCCTGATTGCCAGCGTCAACATCTTCGGCGGCTTCTACGTAACGCGTCGGATGTTGAATATGTTTAGGAAAGGGTAAAAGCATGACTTTAGCCTATTGGTGCATCCTGATCGCATCGCTGCTGCCGCTGTTTTGTTCCTTCGTTGCCAAAGCGCAGGGCGGTTTTCAGCCGTCGGACAACCGCAATCCGCGCGATTTCCTCGCCCGCACGCAAGGCTTGTCGGCGCGCGCCAATGCCGCGCAGCAAAACGGTTTTGAAGTGTTCGCCCCATTTGCCGCCGCCGTTTTGGTGGCACACGCCACAGGCAATGCCGCGCAAGCGACCATCAACCTTTTGTCCATATCGTTCATCGCCTTTCGCATTGCTTATATTTTCAGCTATCTGAAAGACAAACCGAGCCTGCGTTCGGCAATGTGGACGGGCGGATTTGTCTGCACCATCGGGCTGTTTGTAGCCGCTGTCTGACAGCGGGGTCGTCTGAAAACGAGTGCAGCGAGTTTCGCTAAAACGAATGCAGCGGGTTTTCAGACGACCTGGAAGCCAGTTTTCGAATATGAGGATTTCGACCATGAAAGCAAAATGCCTGTGCGGCAACGTATCTTTAGAAGTGGAACACGACAAACACGTCCACGCCTGCCATTGCGGAATGTGCCGCACTTGGGGCAGCGGCGCGACGTTTTCGCTGATTGCCGCCAAACCGCCGAAAATCAACGGCGGTGAAAACATCGCCCGCTACCATTCGTCCGAATGGGCGGAACGCGCGTTCTGCAAAAACTGCGGTACACACCTGTTCTACCATTTCCTGCCGAACGACAGCTATTTCGTCTTCGCCGGACTGTTTGCCGACAACGCCGATTTCAAATTGGAAGAGCAGATTTACATCGACGCCAAAGCCCCGTATTACGAACTGGCAAACGACACGCCCAAGCTGACCGAAGAAGAATTTTTGGCACAATTCGGCGGTGGATAGGAAACCCGATACAAAGGTCGTCTGAAAACGCAGCGGCAACGGAGTGATGCGGATGAAATAAAAATACCCGAACCGTCATTCTCAAATGGTTGACGGTTAAGCGAATCCGCCATCAACCCCTTTCAGACGACCCGATTAAAAAACACAGTTACTTTCACAAATAATTGGAGAATCACCATGTCTTCAGGACTCGTTACAGCGGCGTACATCGTAGCCGCGATACTGTTCATCTTCTCGCTGGCAGGGCTGTCCAAGCAGGAAACCGCCAAGCAGGGCTGTTATTCCGGCGTAGCCGGGATGGCGGTCGCCTTGTTCGTTACCGTGTTTTCCGAAAACACCCACGGGCTAGGCTGGATCATCATCGCCATGCTCATCGGCGGCGCCATCGGCATCTACAAAGCCAAAAAAGTAGAAATGACCGAAATGCCCGAGCTGATTGCGCTCTTGCACAGCTTCGTCGGCTTGGCGGCCGTTTTGGTCGGCTTCAACAGCTATATCGAGCCGGGCAACGTTTCGCACGATATGCACACCATCCATCTGGTCGAAGTCTATTTGGGCATCTTCATCGGCGCCGTAACCTTTACCGGCTCGCTGGTCGCGTTCGGCAAGCTCAACGGCAAAATCAGCAGCGCGCCGCTGCAACTGCCCGCCAAACACAAGCTCAACCTCGCCGCATTGGTTTTATCCTTTATCCTGATGCTGGTGTTCGTATCCGTTGACGGCAGCGGCTTCATTCTGATCCTGATGACCCTGATCGCCCTCGCATTCGGCTGGCACTTGGTCGCCTCCATCGGCGGCGCGGATATGCCCGTAGTCGTGTCCATGCTGAACTCCTACTCCGGCTGGGCGGCCGCAGCGGCAGGCTTCATGCTCTCCAACGACCTGCTTATCGTCACCGGCGCACTCGTCGGCTCCAGCGGCGCGATTCTGTCCTACATCATGTGTAAAGCCATGAACCGCTCCTTCATCTCCGTCATTGCAGGCGGCTTCGGTACCGACGGCTCCGCCGCAGCCTCAGGCAGCCAAGAAGTCGGCGAATACCGCGAAGCCAAACCCGCCGAAGTCGCCGAAATGCTGCGCAACGCCAGCAGCGTCATCATCACCCCGGGCTACGGCATGGCAGTGGCGCAGGCGCAATACCCCGTTGCCGAAATCACCGAGCTTTTGCGTAAAAACGGCACCGAAGTACGCTTCGGCATCCACCCCGTCGCCGGCCGCCTGCCCGGTCATATGAACGTATTGCTCGCTGAAGCCAAAGTCCCCTACGACATCGTTTTGGAAATGGACGAAATCAACGACGACTTCCCCGAAACCGACGTAGTGCTGGTTATCGGCGCGAACGACACCGTCAACCCCGCCGCCCAAACCGACCCGAACAGCCCGATTGCCGGCATGCCCGTATTGGAAGTGTGGAAGGCAAAAGAAGTCGTCGTCTTCAAACGCTCGATGAACACCGGCTACGCAGGCGTACAAAACCCGCTGTTCTTCAACGAAAACAGCGTGATGTGCTTCGGCGATGCGAAGAAAACCGTTGACGAGATTTTGGCGGAATTGAAGAAATAACATTTAGAAGCCAAGACAAAAGGTCGTCTGAAAACCTGATTTCAAGGTTTTCAGACGACCCTTTCTTATAAACAAATCACGCCAAACACCCCACCGCCGTCATTCCCGCGTAGGCGGGAATCCACTTTTGAATCTCGGCAACTGTTTTCAAATATCCGTTTCTTAGAATTTCTAATAGATTCCCGACGTAGCTTGTCCTCGCGTATGCGGGGGCGGGAATGATGACAGTGGACAGAAATCTATGCCTCAACGTGCAACCTGCCCCCTCTCCCGTCCGGCGGGAGAGGGTTGG
>NZ_KV789520.1:0-12237 GCF_001807625.1 Neisseria sp. HMSC03D10 | reverse complement strand
CGGCGGGAGAGGGTTGGGGAGAGGGTGGCTCTATGGGCTGCACGAATTTGATTTCCCCTCAAGCCGCAAAGCCACCCCCATCCTAACCTTCCCCCGCCAGACGGGGGAAGGAACAAAGTTGCAGTTGCAGCAACGGGTAGCGTGGGCTTTGCCCACGAAACTTGCCGTATGTTAATTCGAAGGATAGTTGTGTTTTCATTCATTTCGTGGGCAAAGCCCACGCTACTTGAGTTACCCCAAGCCTGCGTTGATTGAATAAACGAGGTCGTCTGAAACCGAAAGCTTGGTTTCAGACGACCTTTTCTTTTTTGCCATTACGCAATACTATAAAATTCGGGTTGCCGCCGGACGCGATACGGCTTGAAATTCAATAAAGGGAACGAAGAAATGGTGAAATGGAAAATACGTCAAAAAATCACAGCAGCAAAAGACAAGGGAAAAACTTGGTTGGATAAGCAAAGCAATGCGGCAATAGTCTTGTGGGCAGGAACTGTTTCACTAATCATTTTTATGATTATCTATTTTGCAGCGATTAGAAACAGTGAGAGCATTTCTTCCGGTGCTTGGAATCTTATTATTCTGATTGTTTCTTCCCCCGTCGCCTTCGCCATTTGGCATTTCCGCGATAAAAATAATCGACAGCAAATCGAGAACCAACGTAAAGACATTAATCTGAAAGAATTTCAAAAACTGTCCGAATGGGTCAGCGGCGCGCATTTGCCGGAAATGAAAATAGTCAATAAAACCACGCAGAGAAGCAACCCAAAAGACGGAGCAGAAATTACAGAACAAACGACGGAACAATCTGAAGAATATGCCAAAAAACCAGATACCGCCGATTTCGATACCTTCAGCAAACGGGAAGGAGCAGTCGCTTTGCAGATTTCCGCCATCTACAACCTGTTACCGTTTTTCCGAGGCGATTACGGAGAAAGTTTCCGCCTACCTGCATTTAATCTGTTGAAGTCTGCTTGGCGGGCAATGCAGCAGGATAGTTTGAAGAAATTGGAAAAAGAAAATTTATCTGATGACGAAAGGACTAAATTTATTGAGGAGTTGAAACGAAAAGCAGAAAGCCCTATGGGAGTGGCTTTAACTAATGTGTTGCTAAGTGTGAATGATGAAGAGCAACTTAATTTAGGATATGTCCAGAACGTTTTACCTTATATTTGTTTAGCTGGAATTAAATTAGATTCCATCAGATACAATATTGGTTCAATGGTTTGGTCAGATTTAAATTTACGCTATGCTGATTTACGAGCTGCCGATTTGCATGATGTTGACTTAACCAAAGCTGATCTAAGTGGAGCAGACTTACGCGAAACTAACTTTTCAAATGCTGATTTAGAACAAACTATTTTATATGAAGCTAATTTGCAGAAAGCCAATTTGCGTTCTGCTTTTCTTCAAAGTGCGAACCTTGAGAAAGCTAATTTGCAGGAAATTGACCTAGATTCAGCCAATTTATCTGATGCAAATTTGATAGATACTAAACTTCAACACGCCAAATTAACAAATGTTAATCTATCTGGTTCTAATTTGACTCGAGCCGATCTGCAAGGAGCTGATCTAAGTCTTGCTAATTTGAGAGATTCTCTTTTGCTTAACATAAAATTAGATGGAGCAAATTTTAAATCTGTTAATCTAAGCGGATCTGGATTTGAATGGGAAACACTCAAGAAAAGTAAAATGCTTGCGTATGCCCAAATTAACGAAACTGATTTTATTGAAGCTGTTTATCCAAAATGGATGAAAAATGATTTGGTATGGGAGGCATTGACAAAGAATGAACAAATAAATGTTATGCAGCAATTTTGTAATGAAAAAGGAATGATAATCTTAGATGAGATGGGGAAGGAAATAGTTTGCCCTTTCTGGTTAAAAGAAATGCAACTTTAACCATGGTCTATTCCTAAAAGGTCGTCTGAAACCAAAATCCTGTTTTCAGACGACCTCTCTTCATTCTTCCGCAAAGTCTTTAACACTCAAACGGTGCAATCTCAAACGGACAGTTTACCGCAAGCCGTTTGCGTCCAGCCATTTCTCCAAGTCTTCGGCGCTGATTTTGCCGCCGTTTTCTTCCAAGTCGAGCTTGTTGACTTGTTTGCCTTTGCTGTATTTCGCTAGGACGGGCGTGCCGCCGAGTTTGTATTGTTGGCGGAACGCGGTCCATGCTTCTTTGTCTTGGTGCAGGCGGTGGACGTTGACGAAGTAGATTTTGCCGTTCAGGTTGCGGTTGGCGATGTAGCGTTTGAACATGGGTTCGAAGGCGTTGCAGTCGCCGCAACTCGGTCTGCCGATGTAGGCGTAAACGGTGTCTCCGTTGGCGACGCGGTTTTTGAAGCTTTCGACGGTCAGGCTGTCGAGGTGGAAGTAGATGTCGGAATAGGTGTCTTCCAGCCGCTTGGTGTTTTCGGCGGAAAGTCGCACGGCGGTTTGCGCTTCGGACAGGCTGTTTTTCAGGGCTTCGGTTTCACGGTCGGCGGCGCAGGAACACAAGAGCAGCGCGGCGGTCAGGACGGGCAGGATTTTCATGATTCGGCTCCTTGGTTGCGATAGGGAAAGTATACGCTTTTCGCGGCGGCGGAGTCGTCTGAAACTTGGGAAACGGTTTTTTTCAGACGACCTTTTGATGTATGGCAATGGGCGGGTGACGTTGCGTTGTGTAGCGTGGGCTTTGCCCGCGATGGTTTGGGGCATCGCTTTTTCGTGGGTATAACCCGCGCTACGCCGGTGTTTATTTCTCATTAAGCAGCCCTGCCCCAGCCATCTCGTCAACAAAAGGTCGTCTGAAACCTAAGTTTTAGGTTTCAGACGACCTTTTATCTTACTGCGTTGCGTTCAACTTTAAACGCTGTCAACCAATTCAAACCAAACCCAGCTTTTTCAGCAGTGCGACGCTGCCTGCGTCCACAAGCCTGAATGTTTCGTCAAAGTCGCCGGTGTGCCACGGGTCGGGGACGTGGCGGTAGCCGCTTTCGGGGATGAGGTCGGTGAGTTTGAAGATTTTGTCGGGGTGTTTGCCGAACATTTTTTCCAGTTCGGCAAGGTTGTTGTCGTCCATGGCGATGATGAAGTCGAATTCATCGAAATCTTCGGAACGCACTTTGCTGCTGGTAAAACCTTGGTGGTCGATGCCGTGGGCGGCGAGGGTTTTGCGCGTGCCTTGGTGCATGTTTTCGCCGTCGTGCCAGCCGGATGTGCCTGCGCTGTCGGTGCGGACGCGGTGGGCTACGCCTGCTTCGCGGGCGCGGTGGCGCAGGACGTATTCTGCCATGGGTGAGCGGCAGATGTTGCCGAGGCAGACGAAGAGTACGGAATGGTTTTTCATAGGCGGTTTAGGCGTGTTCGGAGAAGAATGGGTTGTTTCCGTCCAGGGACAGGGATTGCGCGTAGGTCGGCAGGTCGGCATTTTCCGGCAAAACGTCGTGCAGGATGCGGATATGCTCGACGCGGCATTCCGCCATCAGGTCGAGGAAGTTGTGTTGGATGACGGCGATGTTGTCGGAAGACGAAAGGTTCCACACGAACACTTGCGGGACGACTTCAAACGCGCTGTCGGTTGCGTTGAAGCCGAACAGAATCTGCCCGCCCGCCCTTGCAGCGATGACGACGCCGACGCGCGGACTCTGCATACGGATGGCGCGGATGGCGTTGGTGGCGAACACGTCCATCGCCATGCGCTGACGGGTGTGGCTGCCGTCGGTTAGGGCTTGGAGCGGGGTGTTCGGGGACAGCGGATTGGTGAAGAGGGTAACGCCGGCGGCGGTAAGGCTTTCCTGCCAAACCTGCATCAGCGGCAGGCCTGCCTGTTGCAGGTTGACGCCCAAGGCGGTTTGCAGGTTTTTGTCGCCGTAGCCCAAGGCGTACACGACGTGGACGGACTGTCCTTCGGGGCAGATCAGCGGTTTGTCTTCAAAAGTTTGCAGGAATGCGGCGGCGGATTCGCTGTTTTGTTTCGCGTTCCACCACTCTTCGGGCGTGATGCCGCTCAGGTCGTCTGAATGGGCGAGGAAGGGCAGCCATTGGGTGTTTTGCGTTAAGGCGCGCAAGTGCGGATAGTTGGACAGACAGGCGGTCAGTGCTTCGGTAGGCAGCGTCAGGGGCAGCGTGCGCTCCTGTTTGCAGCCGGCGACGATGACGACGGGCAAGGCAAACCATTGGGCTTCATCGTCGTTTTCGGCGGATAACACTTGGTTGATGCTCTGCATCAGCGCGTTGTAAGTCTCTACATCGGGCGCCATGGTCATAGCGACGGACAAGTTGACGTAGTAGTTTTGATGAAGCTGGCTGCGGATTTCGGTTTGCAGCTGCCCCACAGCAATCTTGCGGGTTGCGGCGGTCGTGCCGTGTGCGAGCAGTGAGGCGTTTATCAGTAAATGGTTTTTAACCGGAGTCTGCGGATAAGGGCGTGTGTCGGGTAGGATGAAGGTGTTCATATGGATATAAATTGGTGGTTGTCCGGACAGCTCGGATTATAACAATATCGGGATACGGATTGGGAAAAGGTCGTCGGAAAACGAAAAAAGGCGGGAAATACGCCCGCCTGCCCTCAATCAAAAATCATATGCCCCAATTTGTCGGCTTTGGTGTGCAGATAACGTTCGTTTTCCGCATTCTCACCGACATGGAGCGGAATACGTTCGACGACATTGATGCCTGCATCTTTCAACGTCTGAATTTTTTCAGGATTGTTGGTCAACAGCTTGACAGCACGGATATTCAGATGGTCGTAAATTTGCTTGGCAAGCGTAAAGTCGCGTGCGTCAACGGGCAGTCCGAGCGCGAGGTTGGCTTCGACCGTATCCATCCCCTCGTCTTGAAGCTTATAGGCACGGATTTTGTTGATTAAACCGATACCGCGTCCTTCTTGACGCAAATAAACGATCACACCGCGCCCTTCTTGTTGAACCGCCTTCATCGCCGCTTCAAGCTGCGGGCCGCAGTCGCATTTTTTGGAAAACAGGGCATCTCCGGTCAAGCATTCGGAGTGGATGCGGGTCAGAACGGGGAGGTCGTCTGAAAAATCGCCCATTGTCAAAGCGATGTGTTCTTGTCCGCTCGGTTCTTCAAAACCGTGCATAGTGAAGTCGCCCCATTCGGTCGGCAGGCGGCAAGAGGCGACGAATTTCAAGGTATTATTCATGCTCTTCCTCCTTGTCTTCGATGCCTGCCAATGCTTTCAGCGGCTCGGCAAGTGCTAAAGCCAGCGCCGACCAATCTGTTTGGGCCGCGTCATCGGCTTGATCTTTATCGGCAAATTCAACATGAACCACGCCCAAAACCGTCCCATTTTGAGTAGCCACAGGAATGGATAACTGGCTTCCGCTCCCCTCGTTCCGACTGCCTTGGATTTCGTCCAGCGAAAGCCAATAAGCTATATCGTTGGCAATATTCATCCAACCGCTTTGCGCCGTACGGCAGGCAAGGTAAACCGTACCGTTTTCTTCATGAATAGCCAACAGATTTTCCAAAGGCTCGCCCTGCGCCGCGATACGAACCAGCCTTGCGTGTGGTTCGCCAGGAAGGTGGATGTAAACCGCCGCGCTTTTGACAGCTGTTGCACGGCTGAATACCGAATCCAAAGCCATGAAAACCTGTTTGAGCAAAACTTCGTTTTCAGGCGTTTCTTCAATATGGTCTACCAGCTTCCAGCCGTCTTCCTCACGCCACAAAACCGAGCGGTCAATCGAAGCATTGCCCATATCCATCACCGTCTTTGCGGTCAGATAAGCAATACGGAGGTCGTCTGAAGACAGCTTCAAACCCTGTGTCTGTAAAAAATCCTGAATCAGTAAAACAGGCATGATGTTCCTCTTTGATATTAGTGTGTTCCGGCAGATAACCGACCTGCCATTATATCGGTCGGAATAAAGCAATTTCAAGCCAAAGATTGTTTGCAGAGCAGGATACTTTGTGTATAATCCCGAGTTTCATCACGCGGACGTGGCGAAATTGGTAGACGCACCAGATTTAGGTTCTGGCGCCGAGAGGTGTGAGAGTTCGAGTCTCTCCGTCCGCACCACCCAACCCCTTTTAGGGGCTTTTTTTTCGTCTAATCAAATCTAACACAGTAATCAAGATTCAATACTGGCAAGGCTTTCAGGCCAATATACCCATTGCCAAGTGTCTAAATACCCCCAATGCCATTTAATTGAGTAAAGCACAAAATGTGGGTATGATTCAGGGGATCAGCCAAAACCACTGAAAACATACCCACAAATGCCACTAAACGACCGCCAAATCAAAGCCGCCAAGCCGTCTGACACTGGAAAGAAAATCAAGTTATTTGACGGTAACAGTCTGTATCTTGAAGTTACGCCAGCGGGCGGAAAAATATTCCGCATGAGATACCGTATAGATGGCAAAGATAAAGACTTCACTATCGGGAAATATCCAGCCGTTTCACTGGTAGAAGCCCGCCAAGCCGCCGAAAACGCCCGCCGCATGATTGCACAAGGGCAAGACCCTACCAAAGCCAAGCAAGAAGCCAAAGCAGCCCGACAAGCCGCCTTGTTAAATACTTTTGAGCATTTGGCCAAGCAATGGCACAAGGACAATTTGCCCCGCTGGAAAGAACATCACGCCGAGCGGATCATGCGTTATTTGAAAAATGACGTTTTCCCAGTCATTGGAGAAATCCCCGTTAATGAAATCAAGGTAACCCATATCAAAAACTTGCTTGATGACATTATGGCAAGGGGCGTTACTGATACCGCCGACAAAATCAGGGGCTGGATCGGGGCGGTTTTTGACTATTCCGCCATGCTGGAAATATCAGAAAACAACCCCGCCCGCCTGTTGAAAAATCACATTCCCAACTTACCCACCAAACACAAACCCGCCCTGCCCCGTGAAGAATTGCCGGAGTTTTACCGCCGCCTGATACTGGCAAACAATATAGAGCGGCAAAACAAAATTGCCATCATGCTGATCATGCTGGTGTTTGTGAGAAATAACGAATTACGCGGCGGCCAGTGGGAAGAAGTGGACTTTAAAAACAAGCGTTGGATTATTCCCGCCGAAAGAATGAAGCACGAAAAGATGAAGCCAAAGCCCGCTTTATGTGTGCCTCTTTCTGATTGGGCAATAGAGCTACTTCAAGAGTTACACACGCTGACAGGGCATAGCCGGTTTATGTTTCCAAGTAGAACCAACGTAAACCGCCATATCAGCGAGAACACACTAGGAAAAATCATTAACGAGAAACTAGGCTATAAAGGCAGAGCCACGCCGCATGGCTTCAGAGCAGTAGCAAGTAGTTTGCTTTATGAAAACAACTTCAACGGCGGCGCGATTGAAACACAGCTTGCCCACGTTGAAGAAAACAAGATAAAGGATTCATACGCCTACCAAGCCGATTATATGCCCCAGCGTATCGAGTTTATGCAATGGTATAGCGACTATTTGCGGGAGCGATACAACCAGGCATTACAGATGATTCAAAAAGACAAGGCGGATTAAAATTCCCTATGCGCGTGAGTAAATATACTGGTTACTCTGGTTACCACAAAACTTTACAAATATAACCATATGAATATAAATATAAATACAAAGAAAAAGCGGTAACCAGTTAACGTAAATTTACTGGTTACCAACTGGTTACCACTGGTTACCCTTTATATTCACTTGGTTATATCAAGAAATAGAGGCGACAACACGCATTAAAGGCCGTCTGAAATATCTATTTCGAGTTTCTGAGTTATTTTTGCAATACTAATTTAAGAGTGTAAAAGATGAAAAAGCCTAATTACTGCCCTGATTGGTTTGATATTAGCTTGTATGATGGGTTGTCTGATTTTTCCCGAGATGAACTGTCAATGGCGTTATGGTTCAGACAAATGAATTATGAGCGACTAGGAGAGATTATCAATGGTAGTTATATTACCAAGCAAGAGAAAGAAGACGAAAAGGCATATGCCTTAGACTGGCTGAAATGTTGTGCTAATAAATGGGTTGTACAGCCTATTAAGTACAAAAATAGCGGTAACAGAATAAATTACAACCCATTGGAAATTGATCCGGACATTCTTTCTGATATTACATGGGGAGATATAGCTAGGATTTACACTGAATCATATGTAACAATCCCTGAAGTAAGACAATTCGTGCAAGAAACGCGCCAAACGCTGGAATTATGTATTAAAAATCTTGAAACTGGAGCAAATATGCATACAGACTGGCTTTCCCCTAGTGATATTCTGCCGGAGGATATGCCGCAAGAAGATATAAAGGCGATAAATAATCTGTTTCGTAAGCCTGTTTCCAAGACTTTAAATTACAGCACCATGATTCATATTAATTTGGGTTCGAGTGATGAGATACTGGAAATGGCATTTAAGCAAAAACTGAAAGAGCTTAGACAGCAAGAAGAACGCGAAAGGACGCGCCGTTTTTCAGATGCTGAAATCAGAAAAATGATAGATTATCGCATTTTTGCTTTTATGGATTTATACGTTTACAGCCTTATCGTAGAACGCAAATTTACTGATGTTGAAATGGCGGCAATGATTTACCCACCAAGCAATAACGCCCCGCTTGATTTTGATGCGGTAGATAGGATCGCAAGAACTGTAAGGCCTAAAGCAATGGAGCTTTTAGAAAAAACAAATGCCCGCCTTTTACTGTAATAAACCGATTTAATTTATACCCACATGAAAAAATAAAAATTCATGTGGGCATTTTTTTATCTGAAAATTTGCACACATGAAATGTTTTTATTTTATAACACCATGAAAATAAAAATATTTGTGCATTTTATATCTATGTAGAGCCGGTTATATTTGTGCCTGTCATACAACCCCAGCTAAGAAAGGCAAAGCATATGAATACAGTATTAAGAGTAAACGATACCGCCCGCGTTATGGGCGTTTCACGAGCGACTATCTGGAATTGGGCAAACCCTAAGAGCCGCCATTACCGCCCTGATTTTCCTAAGCCTATCAAACTTTCTGAAAATATTACCGGCTGGCTTTCCAGTGAGATTGAAGAGTATCTCAACAAACTGGCAGCCAAGCGCGAAGAGTAGGAGTTTTCGGAGCAATACGCGCGCGCGCGAAGCATAAACGTGAATATATCCCTTTAGTCAAAATAAAACCGCCTGAATAGAGGGCTATTCAGACGGCATGGAGGAAAAATCTGATGAAAGCTAATTATACCAACCACAAGTCCAAAACGCCAAGCCAAAGAGAGCGCATTTTAGCCCGATTGAGAAAAGGGAGCGTTACTTCATGGGAGCTGGCACAGATGGGCATACTTAGCTATAACACACGCATTATGGAGCTTCGCAGAGCGGGGCATGAAATCATAACCGTGATGGAAGAAGTGCAAAACCAATTCGGGGAGACCGTGAAATGCGGGCGGTTTTCTTTGCTGGTGTCGGAAAGGAGTAAGTCATGACACCAAAGCAAGAGCAGTTTGCCCGCCTGTATGTGGAAACGGGCAATGCGAGCGAAGCATACCGGCAAGCCTACAACACCGACAACATGAAGCCCGAAACGGTAACCAATGAAGCCTATAAGCTGCTACAAACCCCCGATATTTCCGCGATGGTAGATGACCTCAAGGCAGAGGCACGGCAACGCCATGCGGTAACGGTTGATGACCTGTTGCACGAACTGGAGCAGGCACGGGCGGCGGCACTGACAGCCCCAACACCGCAAAGCAGCGCGGCAGTATCGGCCACGATGGGCAAGGCCAAAATGCTTGGCTTATTAGTGGATAAAGCGGAAATCAAGGCAGAGGCGGAAATACAGGAAAAGCCGAAAAGCCGTATTGACCCCATTTTTGATTCACTCACAGAAGAAGAGAAGAAAGCAATCTTGGATTTAGCCAGTGAGACACATGGGGGCAAATGGGAGGCGGTAACACTTGCAGATATAGCCGCCGTTACGGGTAAAGACCCTGACAAGGTTTATTTTGCCGTATTACTTATTACAGCACTGGACAAAATCTCATGTTAAATCGCCCAATCCCGTAAAAAACCATTTGACAGATTGAGCTTTGGGAAGCAGAATTAAGTTTCTCTCTCAAATCGTATAGCCCAAATCAGCAGGGTAACGCTGATTTTTTATCGCCATTTTCTCTTATGGCGTTTGAAGCCTATCCGCAGGCTTTGGACGGCATATCAAAGTTTATGGCGGTGTGTGGTAACGGTAACGTCCACGCCTGACTATACGCAGGAGAGAGCACCGCCCCCTATTTTGGGCATTTCTCAAATCTCGAACGTATAGGAGCATTTCAAATGCAATCTTCCATTTCTACCAAAATCCAAACCATTCAAAATCAAGCCCAAACGGTAACCATCCCCTTAGAGCTGGCAAACCGCATTATGGACGCGCTGTACTACGGCGGCGAATTTATCGCCAATACGGGCGCAATCATCGACACCATTTGCGACAACATGGCCGCCCATTCCGTCCGCAACACCCCCATAAGTGCGAGCGGAAGCACGGCACGACTTGCCACAGTCATTCAAACCCTAGTCCCCCATGCGGAAAACTTGGAATCTTTCGATTTGTCATCCGAGCTTGAGGGATATATTCAAAACCGACCCCATCCCGCGCCCTGACGATTCAGACGGCGGCGGCTACATCTGCAACCAATGCACCCCCAAAGGCGGCAGCGGTTTTGACCTGCTGGCGCTGGTGTTTGGTTACAGCTTTACGGAATCTGTAAATCAGGTTTCCGCCCTGCTTGGGCTTTCAGACGACCTGAAAGAATGGGCTACTTACAGCGTAACCAAAGCAGATTAAGCCCACCTATTCCCTGAAATTTACCCGCCTTTATGCCGCCTATTTTAGACGGCATAGGGCAAACTTCGCCCTAGTGTTTTTATAACCTATTGATTTTATTAGATTCACGTTTTGAAACACTGGAGGCAGAGCAAAGGATAAAACCATGAAACAGACCAATAAATCCGACCGTTTCCGCCGGTATTTAAACCGCGCCTTGCTGGTGTTTTGGGTGTTGCTTTTGGCTTTGGTAGTCCGAGCCTGTAACCAGCCCGCCCACGCCGACACGGAGCAACTAGAGCCGGAAACGCCCGCGATATGGGAAACCGACCCAACAGCAGGAATTGTTTTAGAGCCAGTATCAGAGGAGGCAGAGCAATGAAAACCATCATGGATAAGCTGGCAAACCAACTAAACAGCAAAGAAAAGGCAATCGCAGCGGTGGACGTTGTAAGCACTATCTTGCTGATTGTGAATGACGGAGCAAGCCAAAAAGAGGCGATTCATACTGTATCAGTCATAGCCCGCGAAGCTATGGACAGATTCGAGGAGGTAGGAAAATGAAACCAACATACAAAGAAATCAGAGCCGCCGCGCAATACCACTGGCCGCAAATACACGCCGCTATCGGCATAGACCCTAAGTTTTTACGCGACAAACACCAGCCCTGCCCCGCGTGTAATGATGGGCATAACCGTTTCAGATATGACGATGAGGACGGAAACGGCACATTTTTTTGCACACATTGGAAAGATGGGGACAGAGAGGGCGGCGGAAACGGTTTTGGGCTGGTTATGCATTTTCTGAATTGCAATTTTGACGAGGCATTACGCACCGTTGCTGGCATTTTAGGCATGGACAATGCAAACCCCTTGCCGATACCGCCAACACGCCTACAAGCGCAGCCACGCCCCGAAAAAGACCAAATCGAGAAGCTGGCCGCATTATGGAGAAGCACAGAGCCTATCCGCCCCGATTCCCCCGTTATCCAGTATTTGAAATCACGCGGTTTGGATATGGCGCATTTGCCCGAAAACGTCCGTTTCCTACCTGAAAAAGACTATTGGACAACAGGCGAAGATAAGCCGCTTCTGCTTGGTAGTTTCCCCTGTATGGTTTGCGCTATCCGCGATATGGACGAAGAGCTACAAGGCTTACACCTGACCTATTTGCAGGCGAGCTATGACAAGCCATGCGGAGAGGACGGACTACACGCCCCGCGCTATCAGAAACTGGCAATCAAAGACCCTGTAACAGGCGAAACATTACCGGCCAAGAAAATGAGAAGCCGCAAGAAAGGCAGTATATCGGGGCAAGCCGTCCACCTGTTCCCGATTCCTGAAAATGGCCGCCTTGTCATTGCAGAGGGCATAGAAACCGCCCTTGCCGCCCGCGAATTATGCAAGGCTTACGATTGGGGCTTATGCGCGGCCTTGAGCGCAAACAGCTTGGCAAATTTTCACTTTTTGAACGGTATAGTCAATTAAAAACAAAATGGTACAAT
>NZ_KV789519.1:0-542 GCF_001807625.1 Neisseria sp. HMSC03D10 | reverse complement strand
ACTACTTCCGGTCTGAACAATGGCGGCAACAAAATCGCCAACGTAGCCAAAGGTGTGGCAGACACTGATGCGGTTAACGTCAGCCAGCTGAACCCGATTGCCAAAGCGTTGAATAGCAGCATCAACCCGATTACTGGTGCGATTGAAGCTCCTGTCTTTACTGTAACTAAAGCAGACGGTACGAAACATGAAGCCGTAGGCACGGTTCAAGACGCTTTGGATAAAGTAGGCGAAGAAGTCAGCAAAGGTCTGAACATCGTTGCGGACAACGGGTCGTCTGAAAAAGTGAACTTGGGCGATACCGTTACCTACACAAGCAAAGACAAGAACATCGTTACCACAAGCGGTACAGGCAAAGCGATCGACTTCAGCCTGGCCGAGAAAGTCACCATCGGCAAAGACGCAGCGAACGGCGGTAAACCGGTAGTGATTGACGGTAAAGAAGGCATTGTCAGCGGACTGACCAATACCACCTTGGGCAGCGCCCCATTGGCAGGATCGAACAAAGCAGCGACCGAAGCGCAGCTGGATGCTACCCAAGT
>NZ_KV789518.1:0-1679 GCF_001807625.1 Neisseria sp. HMSC03D10 | reverse complement strand
CTTGTCCTGATTTAAAGTTAATCCACTATATCTTCAACGTTCGCACTGCCATTGCTCCAATATTGCCCTGAGTTCCTGCGGGTTGCCATATCCGTTGTCTGCTGCCGTCTGAAGGTAATCGTAGGCGGCGGGAACATTCATGGCAGTACCTTGTCCGTGGTAGAGAAGGAATGCCGAATAATATTGCGCTTCAGGATGGTTTTGTTCCGCCGCTATGCCGAACCAGTACGCCGCCGAACCGGCATCGGCAGGAATGCCCAGACCGTAATAATAGATTTTGCCTAAACCGGCTGCTGCATCGGCATGGTTGCAGACGGCGGCTTCCAGATAAAGCCGTCGTGCGCGGGCGTAGTCTTTTTTTTGTCCGATGCCGTCAAGGCAGGCGGCGGCAGAGCGGCAAAGCTGCTCGGTTTCCTGACGCTGCAAGGCTTCGGATTTGAGTTTTTCGTAATGTTCGGGTTGGTGCAGGGCGGCCTCGCTGAGCAGCTTCTGTACGGCGGCCATGCTGCCCAATGCGGCGGCGTGGCGGTAGTATTGTTGCGCGGCGGATAAGTCGGGGCGTATGCCCAGTCCGTAGCGGCAGAGGTCGCCCATCAGGCATAACGCGTCCGGAAACTGCCTGTCTGCGGCGGTTCTGGCGTATTTGAATGCCTGTAACGGGTCGCGGTCGGTCAGCTTGCCGGTCAGATATTGCCGTGCCAGGGCGGTTTGCGCCGCCGCATTGCCCTGAACGGCGGCAAGCCTGTACCAAGACAGGGCGTCTTGGTTTCCTTTTGCAGCCAATAAATCTGCCAGCAGGATTTGTGCTTCGACCCAGCCGTGTTCGGCGGCATATTCCAAATAGACTTCTGCCTGCGCAGAATCGGCAGAAACGCCGCAGCCGTAAAGGAAGGATTTCCCTAATTGCAGGCATGCCTGCGACCAGCCCTGGGAGGCTGCCTGGTTGTACCAATTTAGCGCCTTTTCCCAATTATCCGCCAAGGCATACTGCCGCGCGATAAGGTATTGCGCTTCAGGGGATTGCGGGGCGGCGCATTGTGCCCAATAGAGAAATTGCAGGTCGTTGCGTTCTGCGTAATAACGCATCAGTGCGGTTTGCGCCGCTGAGAACCCGCGTTCGCCGAAATCTGCGTAGGCAGCCAGCAGTTTGTCGGCAGCCAGCCCGAAACGGTCGCTCCAATGCAGCAACCTGTATGCCTTATCCGGAAACCCTCCGGATGCGATGTATTCTATGCCTGATAATACCCTACGGTTTTCCTTGCCGCCAAGCAGCATGCCGCACATACGGTATACTGCTTTTTCGTCCCCGTCTTCCATGATTTGCCGCAAAGGCAAAAAGTCCCGAAGATTGCCCTCGAAAGGGGGTTCTGTCGGGACGATATCTTGCAGCGATAATCGTTTGGGAATGATGGTCATGGCATCGGAATAGGCATTTTGAGTAGTGTATTATACTGTTTTCTGTAATTGTGTGTCAGCGTTTGTTCAGAATCTTGAAATTTGGAACCGGTATTTTTGTCGGTTTGCCGCATTGATACGGTAGCATTTGGCAGGAGATGCGTAGATTTCGGGAGGGTGTATGACTGACGTAAGCGCGCTACACAGACTTTCAAAATATAAAAAGGTCGTCTGAAAGAATGGGTTTAAGGCTTGAACTGCACCCCAAAAGTTGGACACATCCC
>NZ_KV789517.1:154169-170285 GCF_001807625.1 Neisseria sp. HMSC03D10 | reverse complement strand
TGGGGGCCAGTTCAGTTTTCAGACGACCTTTTGGCTAATACGGTTTCAATGGTGTAAAACTGGCATCCGTATTCCTGCAAAACCCTGCGACAAGGCGTAAAAAACGCTATAATTGCTGACAATTTTCCCTTTTAGACTACCTTTTTTAGACTGAGGTCGTCTGAAAAAACAAAAAAGAAAGAAATCCGATGAAAAACTACCAAGCGCCCGACGAGAAGGGCTTTTTCGGCGAACACGGCGGACTTTATGTCTCCGAAACCCTGATTCCCGCCTTGCAAGAGCTGGCGGATGCCTATAAAGCAGCGAAAAACGACCCGTCGTTTTGGGAAGAATTCCACCGCGATTTGAAACACTACGTCGGCCGCCCCAGCCCCGTTTACCATGCCGTGCGATTGTCCGAGTATCTGGGCGGTGCGCAAATCTGGTTGAAGCGCGAAGACTTGAACCACACCGGCGCGCACAAGGTAAACAACACCATCGGTCAGGCATTGCTTGCCCGCCGCATGGGCAAAAAACGCGTCATCGCCGAAACCGGCGCGGGTCAGCACGGCGTGGCCTCCGCCACCGTCGCCGCCCGCTTCGGCATGACTTGCGACGTGTACATGGGCGCGGACGACATCCAGCGCCAAATGCCCAACGTGTTCCGCATGAAATTATTGGGCGCGAACGTGGTCAGCGTCGACAGCGGCAGCCGCACGCTGAAAGACGCGATGAACGAAGCCATGCGCGAATGGGTCGCCCGCGTGGACGACACGTTCTACATCATCGGCACCGCCGCCGGCCCCGCGCCGTATCCCGAAATGGTGCGCGATTTCCAATGCGTTATCGGCAACGAAGCCAAAGCGCAGATGCAGGAAGCCATCGGCAGACAGCCCGACGTCGCAGTTGCCTGCGTCGGCGGCGGCTCGAACGCCATCGGCCTGTTCCACCCGTATATCGGCGAAGAAAACGTGCGCCTCGTCGGCGTGGAAGCCGGCGGTTTGGGCGTAGACACTCCCGACCACGCCGCGCCGATTACCAGTAAAGCCCCCATCGGCGTATTGCACGGCTTCCGCAGCTACCTGATGCAGGACGAAAACGGCCAAGTCTTGGGTACGCACTCCGTGTCCGCAGGCTTGGATTACCCCGGCATCGGCCCGGAACACAGCCACCTGAACGACATTAATCGCGTCGAATACACCGTCGCCAAAGACGACGAAGCACTCGAAGCCTTTGATTTGTTGTGCCGCTTCGAAGGCATCATCCCCGCACTCGAATCTAGCCACGCCCTCGCATGGGCAGTCGCCAACGCGCCGAAAATGGGCAAAGACCAAGTGATTCTGGTCAACCTGTCCGGCCGCGGCGATAAAGACATCAATACCGTGGCGAAGTTGAAAGGGATTGAGTTGTAAGCATTTCCGTTGAGCGGATAAAGACAAGAGGTCGTCTGAAAACTGAGTAAATAGGTTTTCAGACGACCTTTTACCTTTTCAATAACAAAGTAAAGTTATGGAGGTTTGGTCTGCCTCATCATGCCGTTATAATGCGGGTTGCAGCATTTTGAAAGGGCAGGGTGATGGAAGAATGGTTTGAACGGACTATTATCGGCCGCTATACGGCGGAGCGGGAAAAGCAGTTTTTTGCGCATTACTTGGAGCGGTTTGCGCCTTGCGGTGTTCAAACCGTCGTCCAACAGGGCGGCGAATGGCTGAGATCGTCTGAAAACGTGGTTGCCGTTCCCCGCGATGTATTGATGACGGCGGACGCTATGGCTTGGGAGAGTCATTCTATTGATGTGCTGCTGATGCCGCACAGTCATGAAACTGCTGCGCTGACGCAAGTGCTGCATGAAGCGTCCAGGGTGTTGAAACCTGAAGGGCGGTTGGTTTTAACGGGGTTTAATCCGAAATCTTTGTGGTTTTTCAGCAGGTGGTTTGACGGAACGCGCTTGCCTAAAAAGGAGCATTGCCTGACTTTGCCGGCTTTGAAACAGCGGCTGGCGGATTTGGATTTTGAAGTGGAATTCGGAAAGTTTATGGTGTACCTGCCTGCTGTGAATTCGCAAAAGGGGCTGCGGTTTTGGCGTTTTATGGAGAAGGCGGGGGACAGGTGGTGGCCGCAGTGCGCGGCGGTGTACGGCTTGGTTTTGGTCAAACGTATGGCGGGGGTTACGCCGTTGCCGGGGTTTGAAAAAATATTGGGAACGCAGACGGTGGCTTTGGGCGCGGCGCGGATTTCGGATTGAAAAATAAGACGTTGGTAAAACCGGCATGACCAGGTTTCAGACGACCTTTTGAGGCTGAACATTTGAAAACGAGAGGTTTGACTCCATAAATATAGCCTCTTCTATATTTGTCATTCTGCCTTGAATTTGCTGCTTTCTGCCTGTAAAGCCGATTGGTTGCAAATTGTCAGGCTGCGTTGGCATCGGTAGAATCTTAGGTCGTCTGAAAAAGGCGATGTTGACTGTATTAGCTTGAGGATAAAGAAAAATGCCGGAATTGCCTGAAGTGGAAACGACGTTGCGCGGTATCAGCCCGCATATTCAAGGTAAAAAGGTGGCGGATGTCGTGTTGCGCCAAACCAAGCTGCGCTGGCAGGTCAATCCGCAGTTGGCGGAGCTTTTGGCGGGGCAGGAGGTGTTAAGCTGCCGTCGGCGGGCGAAATATTTGGTTATCGGTTTTGCAACGGGTATTTTGTTGATTCATCTAGGCATGTCGGGCAGTCTGCGGATTTTTACGGACGGCGATGCGCGGATTGATCATCCCGACAAACACGACCATGCGGATATTGTGTTTGCGGACGGAACGGTATTGCGCTATCACGACCCGCGCAAGTTCGGCGCGATTTTGTGGTATGAAGGCATTGCTGAACATCATCCGCTTCTTGAAAAACTGGGTCCCGAGCCGCTTTCAGACGACTTCTCCGCCGATTATCTGTACCAAAAATTTAAAACGCAAAAACGCGCGGTCAAACTGGCTCTGATGGACAATGCCGTCGTGGTCGGCGTAGGCAATATTTATGCGAACGAAAGCCTGTTTAAATCGGGCATATCGCCGCACCGTCCTGCGGACAAGGTTAAGAAAAAAGAATGCGCCGTCTTGGTGGAAACGATTAAAGCGGTGTTGCAGCGCGCGATTGAAACCGGCGGCAGCACGTTGCGTGACTTCGTCAATAGTGACGGCAAAAGCGGCTATTTCCAGCAGGAATATACGGTGTACGGCAGGCACAACGAACCCTGCGTCCGTTGCGGCGGTTTGGTGCAGAAAGAAGTTTTGGGGCAGCGCGGGACGTTTTATTGTCCGAACTGCCAGAAATAATGTTTGAACCTGTTTTCAGACGACCTCTTTGTCATCTGGGTCGTCTGAAAACGTTATTACTATGATTTGATACACATTTAAGACGAAAAGAAAAACAGTTATGCACTCACGAAAAGCACCGTTTTTTACCCGTTTGGGCAGGTTGTTCCACCTGACGGGATGGCTGTTCCGAACCGGAAGGCATTTGCGCCGTATCGATGCTGGCAACCCTGCCGAACGCGATCATGCGGTCATCACTCTGGGCAAAGGCGCGCTGGAAGCCTTGGATATCGAATTGGAAATCGGCACGCCGCCTGCGGATAATGTGAAGGGTGTTTTGGTGGCGGCAAACCATGTGTCTTGGCTGGATATTTTCGCCATGAGTGCGGTGTATCCGAGCAGCTTTATCGCCAAGCAGGAAATCAAAGACTGGCCGGTCTTGGGCAAAATGGGGCAAAACGCAGGCACGGTGTTTATCAACCGCAATTCCCGACGCGATGTCGAGCCGATTAACCAAGCCATTTGCGCCGCATTGAAAGCCGGGCAGAATGTCAGCTTTTTCCCCGAAGCGCGGACTTCTTTGGGCTTGGATATTTTGCCGTTCAAAGCCGCGCTCTTTCAATCCGCCATCGATGCCGACGCGCCTGTTCAGGCGGTTACGCTGCGCTATTATGATGATGCCGGAAAAAGGACGACTGTGCCGTCTTATGCACAAGTCGATTTGGTGCGCTCGCTCTGGCGCATCGTTTCCATGAAAAAGCTGCGCATCCGTATTGATTTTGCCGCCCCGATTCGCCCCGGCAAAGACGAAGACCGCTTTATGTTGAAAGACAAAGTAGAAAGCAGCATCCGCGAAGTCGTATTGTCCGACGCACACGATTCCAAAAAATAATTCCAGGCCAGGGGCTTGTTTTCTTTCAGACGACCTCTATTTAAATGAAACATTCGCAGGTTGGGTTTCATAGCTTCAGGTAATTAATATTATTTGAACTATAAATTATACAAATCAAACTCCCTGCGCTAGAATGCACACATTCACTCGTATCATTCCCTAAACCTAAAATTTCAAGGAGATCCAAAATGGCTTTGCAAGATCGTACCGGTCAAAAAGTACCTTCCGTCGTATTCCGTACCCGCGTGGGCGACACTTGGAAAGATGTTTCCACTGATGACTTGTTCAAAGGTAAAAAAGTAGTCGTATTCTCTCTGCCCGGCGCATTTACTCCGACTTGTTCTTCTTCCCACCTGCCACGTTACAACGAATTGTTCGGCGCGTTCAAAGAAAACGGCGTTGACGCAATTTACTGCGTATCTGTAAACGATACTTTCGTGATGAACGCTTGGGCTGCTGAAGAAGAAGCTGACAACATCTACATGATTCCTGATGGCAACGGCGAATTTACCGAAGGCATGGGTATGCTGGTCGGCAAAGAAGACTTGGGCTTCGGCAAACGTTCTTGGCGTTACTCCATGCTGGTTAACGACGGCGTGGTTGAAAAAATGTTCATCGAGCCTGAAGAGCCGGGTGATCCTTTCAAAGTGTCTGACGCTGACACTATGTTGAAATTCATCGCTCCTGACTGGAAAGCTCAAGAGTCTGTTGCCATCTTCACCAAACCTGGCTGCCAATTCTGCGCTAAAGCTAAAAAAGCTCTGCAAGACAAAGGTCTGTCTTACGAAGAAATCGTATTGGGCAAAGATGCAACTGTTACTTCCGTTCGCGCCATCACCGGCAAGATGACTGCTCCTCAAGTCTTCATCGGCGGCAAATACATCGGCGGCAGCGAAGATTTGGAAGCTTACTTGGCTAAAAACTAATTGCCTGATGCTTGAGACGGTTTAAACAAAGCCGTCTGAACAGAAAAATAGAGTTATTCAGACGATACGCTACACGGTCGTTCTGAATAGCTCTATATTTACAAGTAGAATTTGAGATTATTGTTTTAAATCAATATTTTAAAAATAACTATCGATTTTTTATTTTTGATAGTTTATTAAATAGGTCGTCTGAAAACCTGATACGCTTCACGCTGATACCGCTTCGGACGCTCAACAAAAAAGGACAAAGATTATGAAAAAAATTCAAGCAGATGTCGTCGTAATCGGCGGCGGTACTGCCGGCATGGGCGCGTTTCGCAATGCCCGTTTACATTCGGATAATGTTTACCTGATTGAAAACAACGTGTTCGGTACGACCTGCGCGCGCGTGGGCTGTATGCCTTCCAAACTCTTGATTGCCGCCGCAGAAGCGCGCCATCACGCATTGCATACCGACCCGTTCGGCGTGCATTTGGATAAAGGCAGCATCGTCGTCAACGGCGAAGAAGTCATGCAGCGCGTCAAATCCGAGCGCGACCGTTTTGTCGGCTTTGTCGTTGCCGATGTGGAAGAGTGGCCTGCCGACAAGCGCATTATGGGTTCGGCTAAATTTATCGACGAGAATACCGTCCAAATCGACGACCATACCCAAATCACGGTAAAAAGCTTTGTGATTGCTACCGGCTCGCGTCCCGTTATCCTGCCGCAGTGGCAGTCTTTGGGAGACCGTTTGATTATCAACGACGACGTTTTCTCATGGGATACGCTGCCTAAGAGCGTCGCCGTGTTCGGACCGGGCGTTATCGGTTTGGAACTGGGTCAGGCATTGCACCGTTTGGGCGTGAAAGTTGAAATTTTCGGCTTGGGCGGCATCATCGGCGGCATTTCCGACCCCGTCGTTTCAGACGAGGCAAAAGCTGTGTTCGGCGAAGAATTGAAACTGCATTTGGATGCTAAAACCGAGGTCAAACTCGATGCAGACGGCAATGTAGAGGTTCATTGGGAGCAGGACGGCGAAAAAGGCGTATTTGTTGCCGAATATATGCTGGCAGCCGTAGGCCGCCGTCCGAACGTTGACAATATCGGTTTGGAAAACATCAATATCGAAAAAGACGCGCGCGGCGTACCCGTTGCCGATCCGCTGACCATGCAGACCAGTATTCCGCATATCTTCATCGCGGGCGATGCGTCCAACCAACTGCCTTTGCTGCACGAAGCCGCCGACCAAGGCAAGATTGCCGGCGACAACGCGGGCCGCTATCCGAATATCGGCGGCGGTTTGCGCCGCAGCACCATCGGCGTAGTGTTCACCAATCCGCAAATCGGTTTTGTCGGTTTGAAATACGCACAGGTTGCCGCGCAATACCAACCCGACGAATTTGTCATCGGCGAAGTATCGTTCAAAAACCAAGGCCGCAGCCGCGTGATGCTGGTAAACAAAGGCCATATGCGCCTGTATGCCGAAAAAGCCACCGGCCGCTTCATCGGCGCGGAAATCTTAGGCCCTGCCGCCGAACATTTGGCGCACCTGTTGGCATGGGCGCATCAAATGAAGATGACCGTTGAGCAAATGCTGGATATGCCGTTCTACCATCCCGTTATCGAGGAAGGTCTACGTACCGCGTTGCGCGATGCCGATGCGAAGTTGAAACAGGCTTGATGGGTTGACCTAATCGGTCTGCCGGAATGAAAGGTCGTCTGAGAACTTGATTTAAGGTTTTCAGATGACCTTTTTTGTCTTTACGTTGCGGAATAAAATCAGTTGCGGAGACATTGCTGTGTAATGTGTAGTCGGATATTTATATCCGATGAATATTTGATGTTTCTGTTTTCTTTACGCGTTGTTGCAGATGGAGATGTCGGATTCAAGAATTTGACCTACGGATTTTTCGCAGTATCACAATGGCTGAACGATAAATCAAAGGGTTATGACGCTTTTGACTTAGCCGTTTTCAGATGACCTTTCGGGTTCAAATGCCATGGTAGCATCATCTGCCGTTTCATTTTTCCGATATTGCCCCGGCGAAATCCCGTATTGTTTTTTAAACGCTTTGCCAAAGTGGGTTTCGGATTGGAAGCCGACGTTCAGCGCGACGGACAGGACGGAATCGGCGGTTTGCCGCAGCAATACGGCGGCTTGGCGCAGGCGGATGAGGTTGACGAAGGCGTGGGGGCTGATGCCGGTTTGCTGTTTGAACAGGCGCATGAGTTGGGCGCGGGAGAGGTTGGCAAGCGCGGTCATTTTTTCGATGTTCCATTCGTCTTCGGGGCGGCTGACGACGGTTTGGATGAGCTGGCGCAGGCGTTTGTCGCGCAGGCCGTTGAGTATGCCGCCCAAAGGCGCTTCTCCGCCTTGTTCGAGATGGGCGCGGACGATGAGGACGAGGAGGACGGAGGAGAGGGCATTGACGATGGCGCGCGAGCCGGAAAGCGTGTGCGCGCTTTCGTATTGCAACATGGAGATAAGGCATTGTAGCGAGGGATGGTCCATCTTGATGAGGACGGTTTCGGGCAGGTCGTGCATGATGTCGGCGTGTTCGTCGTATTCGAAGCGGGCGCAGAACAAATCGAGGCTTTTTTCGCCGCCGCTGCCTGAAGATTCGATGGTAAACGCGCCATCGTTGCTGATATGAATGGTATCGCCGCAGTTGTTGCAGTCCGCTTCGCTGCTGATGATGTGTTCCGCGCTACGCGGGAAAAAGATAAGGTCGCCGGTTTGCAAGAGACGTGCTTCGGGTTCGCCTTCGATTTTGATGTAGCTTTCTCCGGCGACGACGAGGTGCGCGATGCCGTGTGCGCGTCTGCGTCCGTGCGGAGCGTACCATTTGTCGCGGAACAGGCATTGTATGTCCACGCTGCCGGTGATTTGCGCCAGTTCGATGAGTTTGTCCAAAGTGTCCATAAGTGTTTTTTGCAAGTGAATGAGATGATTTGACGATTATAATAGTCAAATTATTGCAATAATGCCATTCATCGGATGTAAAGATGGCGGATTAAATTTTAAATTCGCCATGAAAGAGCAGCATCCTTCATATCAAACACATTGGAAAGGAAATCAAAATGTTTCAAAATTGGCCCGAACACACCGCACACGTTAAAAAATCATTCGGCGAGCTGGGTAAAAACCACCCGAAAATGCTGCAAGCCTACGGCGCACTGGAACAAGCCGCCGCAGCCGAAGCATTGGATGCGAAAACCCGCGAACTGATTGCCCTCGCCGTCGCCATCACTACCCGTTGCGAAAGCTGCATCAGCGTACACGCCGCCGCAGCCGCCAAAGCGGGGGCGACTGAAAGCGAAATCGCCGGCGCGCTGGCGACCGCCATTTCCTTGAACGCAGGCGCAGCCTACACTTATGCCCTGCGTGCTTTGGAAGCGGTTGACGCGCAGCGTTGATTTTGTCTCAAAGGGTCGTCTGAAAACAACTCCCGTTTCAGACGACCCTTCTGCTGACCGAGCATTGCTTTTTGCCGCCGAACCGTTTAGATTGATATTTTTGTTCAACCGTTTGGAGAAACAACCATGAAAAAATTGCTGACTGCCGCGCTGACTGCCGCCGCACTCGTCCTTCCTGCTGCCGTATCCTATGCTGCGCCCGCTGCTAAAGCCGCCAGCGCGCAACCTGCCAAAGCAAAAGGCGTATGGATTGACGTACGTTCCGAAGAAGAATTCAAATCCGGCCACCTGCAAGGCGCGGTCAACATCCCGCACGACCAAATCGTCGAACGCATCAAAAGCGTCAGCCCCGACAAAAACGCGCCCGTCAACCTCTACTGCCGCAGCGGCCGCCGTGCCGAAGTCGCGCTTGCTGAGTTGAAAAAAGCAGGCTACACCAACGTAACCAACCACGGCGGTTACGAAGACTTGCTGAAAAAAGGTTTGAAATAACCAGCAACAAGGTCGTCTGAAACGTTTCAGACGACCTTTTATCCAAGGAAAAACATGAAACCGATACGCACCTTCGCCGCAGCCGCTATCCTCGCCGCCCTGACCGCCTGCGCTTCACATAGCGGCGATACCGCCCGACAACCCGATTCCCGACAAAGTTCAGCCATGAATCAAACCCATACCGCTGTCAGCAAATACAGCTTTGACGATACCGTCCGCCGTTTGGAAACCGCCGTCAAAGAAAAAGGCATGACCGTGTTCGCCGTCATCGACCACCAAGCCGCCGCGCGACAAAGCGGTTTGGACATGCAGCCCGCGAAAGTCATCGTCTTCGGCACGCCCAGAGCCGGCACGCCGCTGATGCAAAAAGACCCCGCCTTCGCCCTGCAACTGCCGTTGCGCGTCCTCGTTACCGAAACTGACGGCGCAGTCCAAGTCGTATTCAACGACACGCGCGCGCTGGTGTCGGGCAGCAAAATCGAGTTTGCCGAAGTGGAAAACACGCTTGCCAACGCGGAAAAACTCATCCGTAAAACGGTAACGGAATAGGGATAAACCAAATAATCGAAAGGTCGTCTGAAACCGAAAAAAAGGTTTCAGACGACCTTTATTGTTAATAGGCTTATCATTCTTCAGAAGCGTCGAATATTTCTTCGTCCCAACTGCTTTTGAGCGCGGCGTGGATGGTGTCCATGTCGAATCCGCGATAGGCGAGGAAGCGCGCTTGTTTTTGTTTGTCTTTCAAATCGGCGGCGGGTTGTTTGAATTTTTTGCGCAACACGGCAACTGCGGTTTGCAGTTCGCACGCTTTGTCAGGCATGAATTCACGGCTGACGGTTTCGTCTATGCCTTGCTGCGCCAATGCCTGTTTCAGACGCAGGGAACCGTGTTGGCGGCTTTTGCTGTGGATGTAGGCTTCGGCGTAGCGTTGGTCGGATTGCCAGTTGCGTTCGGCAAATTCGTCCAACACGTTTTCCAATTCTTCTTCACTTTCGGCATACGGGGCGAGCTTGCGCTTGAGTCCGACACGGCTGATTTCCTGTCGGGAAAGGATGTCCATCGCGCGGGCGCGCAGGGATTTTTGGGGTTTCATGCAGAGGTCGTCTGAAAAGGTCGATTCGTAGGTCAGATTCTTGAATCTGACTTGTGTGTCGTAGGATAGAGGAGAGATAAGCAACTTTCATTCCGTCATTCCCGCGTAGGCGGGAATCCAGTGATTTGAAATTAATGAAACTTTTAAACAATTCTGAAAAATCAAGGTCTGGATTGCTGCCTGCGCGGGAATGACGAATTTTTTTATTTCCACTGCTTTATTTTCAGACGACCTTTTGAAGCCGGAATAAAGGTCGTCTGAAAACAAGGATACTGATTACTCGTCGTCTTCTGCTTTTTTCGGTCGCAGGTTTTCATAAATTTCAGGCAGTGAGCCGATAATCCAGTCGGGTTGGGTCGCTTTGTCTTGCGAGAGCAGGGTCATGTCGCCGTAGCCAAAGGTAACGCCGACGCTGAGGCAGCCTGCGGCTTTGGCAGCGATGATGTCGTTGCGGGAGTCGCCGACCATGATCATGTTGGCGGGATCGATGCCCAAGACTTCGGCGGCGTGTTGCAGCGGCAGTGGGCTGGGTTTCTTTTCGGGCAGGCTGTCGCCGCCGAGAATCAGGCTGAAGTAGTCGGCGAGTCCGAGCTGTTTCAAGAGTTCGGCGGCGAGGATTTCGTTTTTGTTGGTGATGACCACCAGCGGGATGCCCAGCGATTTGAGCAATGCCAGCCCGGCTTCGGTTTCGGGGTAGGGACGGGTGAAGTCGCTCAAGTGGTCGCGGTAGTATTTCATGTAGAACACGAAACCTTTTTCCCATAAATCGGGCGCGGCTTCTTGGTCGCGGTCGTTGGTGATGACGCGGTGGACGAGTTTGCCGATGCCGTCGCCGACGTAGCTTTCTACTGTTTTGGCGGGCAGCGGCTCCATACCGAGATATTCGCGCATGGCTTCGGCTGCGGCGGCAAGGTCGGGGACGGAATCGCATAATGTGCCGTCCAAATCAAAGGCGGCGGCTTGGACGTGTTCGATGGCGGCGGTCATAATGTGTTTTGCTCATGAATGACAGGGACGCGTATTTTAACATTGTTTCCCGACAGGTAGTTTTCAGATGGATTGTTAACAATATAGTTGGAGCTTGAAATGGCATTTCATTGATTTTCAGAAGCTTTGACTTTGAAAGGCAGGCTGATTCAATTTTCAGACGACTTTTTTTAAAAACAAAGGTTTTTGGGGTGTGTTCGGAAAACGGGGATGTTTTGTAAAGGGATGGGAGAAGCAGTTTGAATGTACCCTTTTGTCGTCTGAAAAATAAAACCATATATAAATTAACTAACTCTCGTTTTTGCGACTACATGCTATTACATTTCATTTGGAAATTGGTTATAGTTACAAATGTAAAGCCTTTAAACTTCAACCCGACATAAGAAGGAAGAGAAATGTCCCAATCCGCCGCAAAAGAAACCCTTAATCCTTTCGAAATCGCCCGCAAACAGGTCAAAACCGCCTGCGACCGGCTCAATGCCGACCCTGCGGTGTATGAAATCCTGAAAAGCCCGCAACGCGTTTTGGAAGTTACCTTCCCCGTCAAACTCGACAACGGTACGGTCAAAACCTTCACCGGCTACCGTTCGCAACACAACAACGCCGTCGGCCCCTACAAAGGCGGCGTGCGTTTCCATCCCAATGTGAATTTGGACGAAGTCAAAGCCTTGTCGATTTGGATGACCATCAAATGCTGCGTTGCGGGCATTCCTTACGGCGGCGGCAAAGGAGGCATTACTTTGGATCCGCGCGATTATTCCGAAGCAGAGTTGGAACGCATTGCACGCGCTTATTCCGAAGCCATTTCCCCGCTCATCGGCGAGAAAATCGATATTCCTGCACCTGACGTGAACACCAACGGCAAAATCATGTCGTGGATGGTCGATGCCTACGAAAACGTCGTTAAAAAATCTGCGCCGGGCGTGTTCACAGGTAAACCGGTCGAATTCGGCGGCTCTTTGGCGCGTACCGAAGCGACAGGTTACGGCGTGAACTTCGCCGCCGTCCAAGCTTTGGAAAAACTCGGCAAAGACGTGAAAGGCGCGACCTACGCCATTCAGGGCTTCGGCAATGTGGGCTATCACACAGGCTATTACGCGCATCAATCCGGCGCGAAAGTCGTTGCCGTTTCCACCGTTGACGTCGCCATCTACAACGAAAACGGCTTGGATATGGAAGCCCTCTTCAAAGAGTTCCAAGAAAAAGGCTTCATTACCAACGAAGCCGGTTACGGCAAAGAAATCAGCAACGCCGAACTCTTGGCATTGGATGTGGACGTACTCGCCCCTTGCGCGCTGGAAAACCAACTGACTTCCGAAAACGCGGGCAAAGTACGCGCCAAAATCGTGGTCGAAGGCGCAAACGGCCCGACTACACCTGAAGCCGATGCCATCCTGCGTCAAAACGGCGTATTGGTCGTGCCCGATATTCTGGCGAACTGCGGCGGCGTGGTCGTTTCCTATTTTGAATGGGTGCAAAACCTGCAAGGCTATTACTGGGAATTTGACGAAGTTCAGGAAAAAGAAACCGTCGTCCTGCGCCGCGCGTTCCGCGATATTTGGAATCTGGCGCAAGAGTATGACGTGGACTTGCGTACCGCGTCTTACATGATGAGTATCCGCCGCGTTGAAAAAGCGATGAAGCTGCGCGGTTGGTACTAATTAAATTTTGAAGCGTTAGCTTGAGAAAAGGTCGTCTGAAAAATTTTCAGACGACCTTTTGGTTTGTGCGGCGGATAGTGCTTAAAAATGGAGCGGGCGGACGGGTGGCATTGCGGGACGTATGTTTGCGGATAGGGGAGGTACGTCGATTGTCAGGTTTTTGTCGGAAGAACGGGTGTGGATGTCGAGATTGACGTGCAGCGGCAAACCCGAACCGGCAGCCGGGGCGGGTTGATAGATTTTGCCGTCGAGGTTGATGCACCTGAATGGCGTTTTTTCCCCTTTACTGGAGGTGAACGCCAATTTTTCCAGTGTTTTTTCTTCATCTTTATCGGCATGGGGGTAAGACAGGCAAAGCAGTGTGCTGAATCTGCGATCCTCCTGCCAAACGGTAAACCCTGCCTTTTTGATATTCTTCACAGAATAGGCAAACTTGATTTCGTAGGGATGTTTCAGTTTGGCCTTAAAGATGGGAGAGAGCTTTTCAGACGACCCTTTGTCTAACACATAGGTGTATTGATCACCGAGCATGACCCAGCCGCCTGCAGGCGCATCTTCCGTAGCAGAGCCAAGCTTTCCGAAAGAGAGGATGCTGTCGTTGCCTTTGTGGACGGAGGGTGTGCCGTCGTCTGAAAAAGCAGTGCAGCCTGCAAGAAGGAATACTGCGGATAAAAAGGGGAAGGCGTATGTTTTCATGATGTTTGTTTGGAGGTATTTAAAATCAGGCAAATGGGGGAACGCTCAATCCGAATCGTTCCAACAAGCCGGCCGTTTCGTAAACGGGCAGGCCCATCACGCCGGTGAAACTGCCTTGCAAATGCTCGACAAACATGCCGCCCAGACCCTGAATGCCATACGCGCCCGCTTTGTCCATCGGTTCGCCGCTTCGGATATAGGCGGATATTTCGTCGGCAGACAAGGTTTTGAAACGCACGTCGCTGGTTTGCAAAACGCCGCGTGTCTTTCCTTGCCAATATACGCATACGGCGGTCAGCACCTGATGCGTCTGCCCCGAAAGCCGTGCGAGCATTTCGGCTGCTTGGGCTTCGGTTTCCGGTTTGCCGAGAATGTGGTTTTGATAGGCGACCGTAGTGTCGGCGGTCAGAATCGGATATTCGGGCTGCGCGTCGTGGGTGGCAAACCATTGCTCGACAGCGGCGGCATTTTTTTCCTGCGCCATACGTTGCACATAATCGGCGGCGTTTTCGTTGGAATGCGGTGTTTCATCGATGTCGGCAGGGATACGGATAACCGCATATCCGAGGTTTTCGAGGATTTCGCGGCGGCGCGGGCTGCCGGAGGCTAGGTAGAGTGTGTGCATAAAACTCTCTTTTTTAAGGGATATAAGGTCGTCTGAAAATTATTTTGACTGTTTGTGTTGTCCGGACAGGCGCACATAATGCGCGGACGAGTATTTCAAAAATTCTTTTTCCTTGTCGGTCAGCGGGCGGACTTGTTTGACGGGCGAGCCGACATAGAGATAGCCGCTTTCCAGCCGTTTGCGTGGCGGTACGAGGCTGCCTGCGCCTATCATCACGTCGCTTTCGACGACAGTATCGTCCAGAATAATTGTTCCCATACCAATTAAAACTCGGTCGCCGATGCGGCAGCCGTGCAGCATGACTTTGTGTCCGACGGTTACGTCTTCGCCGATGATGAGGGGCGAACCTTCGGGTTTTTCGGCGTTTTTGTGCGAAACGTGCAAGACGCTGCCGTCCTGTACGTTGCTGCGTGCACCGATGCTGATGCTGTTCACGTCGCCGCGCAAGACGGCATACGGCCAGACGGATACGTCTTCGGCAAGCGATACTTCGCCGATGATGACCGAAGTTTCATCGATAAGGCAGGATTCGTGGATTTGCGGGGTATGGTTTAAGAATGGGCGGATGGGGTTCATGTTGTCTCTTTCTTTTTGACGGTATGGCAGGTTTCAGACGACCTGCGGCTCGGTATGGCGAAAGTATGCCGTTTTGACGCAGGCGGGGCAAGGGCGGTATCTGCCAAGATGCAGTCATGTCTTTGTAAACAATATTCTTTATGGTTAAGAAACCATTTTCTGTTAAGCCGGAATCTTTTGTTTGCCGAAGGTGGGAAATTGTCCGTTATTATCTTGTAGTTGCAAGTAGCTGCAAATCATTCTCTTGCCATTTGAATTAGAATGATATATATTTTTAAAAAATATTTCATAAAATAACGAAACCCGATGGTTTGTTTTCAAACGGATTTCGCGGGTTTCCCATCCCGCAAACCTCCGCTTCCATCCCATATCTGTTTTCAAACCTATCCAATCCACCTTGTTTAAATAAAGGCGGCCTGAAGGTCGTCTGAAACTTTATGAAGGATATTCACATGAGCGAAACACAAGAGCTGACTTTTGCCAAACGGCTGAAAGAGCAAACCACCACCATTCACGACAGCGTGGACAATTTGGTTATGTCTGTCGAGCCGTTTACCAACAAAGAGAATTACATCAAATTCTTGAAGCTGCAATCCGTGTTCCACAAAGCGGTCGATCATATCTATAAAGACCCTGAGTTGAACAAGGCCATTCCCGAGCTGGAATACATGGCGCGTTACGATGCGGTAACGCAAGACTTGGCGGATTTGGGCGACAAACCTTACGAATACGGCAAACCGCTGCCGCACGAAACCGGCAATAAAGCCATCGGTTGGCTGTATTGCGCCGAAGGTTCCAATTTGGGCGCGGCATTTTTGTTTAAACACGCGCAAAAGCTGGATTACAACGGCGAACACGGCGCGCGCCACCTCGCTCCCCATCCGAACGGCCGCGGCAAACATTGGCGTGCCTTTGTCGAGCATTTGAATGCTTTGGGCTTAAGCCCTGAAGCCGAAGCCGAAGCGATTCAAGGCGCAAAAGATGCGTTTGCGTTCTACAAAGTCGTTCTGCGCGAAACCTTCGGCCTGCCTGAAGGCGCGGAAGCTCCGGAAGGCTTTGTTCCGCACCGTCATTAATGGTTTGACGATATAAGTAGAGGTCGTCTGAAACACATCTGTATACGCGGATTCATAAATTCCGCTTTCAGACGGCCTTCATACTGATGTAAGTTTAGTACCGTTTGGTTATCCGCATTTGCGGTATATTTTAATTGGTTTGATGTAAATAATTATCAAATATTTTATCACCATCATTCCAAAATACCATTATCACATTCAGGAGTTTGACCATGAAGGAATCATTTAAATTAAGTATGTTGGCGATTGCCTGCAGCATCGCATTGAGTGCATGCGGCTCAAGCGGTAGTGGTACGCCGTCTGCACAGCCTGCACCGACCCCGCAACAGCCGGGCAATAATTCCGGCTCGGGCGGAGGAGGTGATTCAAAACAAACTGAAGACGCTAAGAAAGCCGAAGAAGCCAAGAAAGCCGAAGA
>NZ_KV789517.1:134701-154149 GCF_001807625.1 Neisseria sp. HMSC03D10 | reverse complement strand
AGCCGAAGAAGCCAAGAAAGCCGAAGAAGCCAGGAAAGCTGAAGAAGCCAAGAAGGCTGAAGAAGCCAAGAAAGCTGAAGAAGCCAAGAAAGCTGAAGAATCCAAGAAAGCTGAAGAAGCCAAGAAAGCTGAAGAAGCCAAGAAAGCTGAAGAAGCCAGGAAAGCTGAAGAAGCTAAGAAAGCCAATGAGGCCAATTCAGGTCAAGGTTTTGGCGGCGAAAGCAAAGTAATGGGCAAGGCTTTGGATGGCGGTGTCTTGGTAGCGAAAAAACGTGATACCGGCGATTTGGAATATGCCAAAACCGAAGCTCCGACTGCTTCGGATAAAAACAGCGTCGTACTTGATGGTGTCGCCATTAATACCAAAGACGTTAAAGCAGGTGAGTTCACGTCGGGCGAAAGAAGTACGAACGGCGGTAAAGCCGATGCAGCACAATATGCGGTACACAGTGGCAACCTGTTGCCTGACGTTCGTTACGGCGGTGTTGCCGATGTAACCAACCTGCGTGATTTCAAACAAGCTTTATTTGTACAAGGTACTCCTGCCGGAAGCGATACTGTTGCCGCTCAAAAAGGCGAAGCCACTTATAAAGGTATCGGTTTGCATTTTGCAAACGGATTGCCGTTCAATACCAGCCTGTTAAACGAGCTTTCTAATACAAGTGCCGAGTCTAAATTGGCAAACCTGTATCCTGCCGCCAAAGCAACCGATGTTACCGCAAGAGTCAATTTCGACCAAAAAACCATCAATGTCGGCATCAACCGCTATTCCGATCAAACGGTTGGCGGTGGTAGCGGTGGCAACAGGATTGCAGGTGTCGTCAAATCCAATGCGCGCGATATGGTGGAAAATCTGTCTTTCAATGGCGATTTGCACGGCAACACCTTCTCCAACAAGCAAGGTACGATGCAAGGCGGATTCTTTGGCGCGAAGGCAGACCAACTTGCCGGTACATATAGTGCGGCAGGCAAAAACCAACGTGATGAAGACGTAGTGGCGCGCGGTGTGTTTGGTGCAAAACGCCAAGATGCGGCAGCTCAAGCAGGCGGACAGCCTGATGCGCCGGTTGCCAAACCTGATGCGCCCGTAACCAAACCTAAAGATGATGCCGCCGCAGCCGAATTGAAAAAAGGTGAAACAGGCGAGCAATACGTCTTATCGAATATCGCGGACTTGACCAAAGTCGTCATCAACGGTACGGCAATCGCTTTGTCACCTGTTACCAAAAAGCTCTATCAAACTGAATTGGGTTCGGACTACAAGTCGTTTGTTGCTTCAGGCAATTTGAGCAATGTTGTCTTCGGTGCGGCAAAACTTGCCGATAATGCCTACTCCTTGTTTGTTCAGGGCGTAATGAGTGCCTCTTTGCCGTCCGGTACGGCCAAATACGCCGGCGAGGTGTTGAATTTCCGTGCCCGCAACTTGGATGATAAGGAAAACTGGGTGGGTGATACAGGAGGCTACCGTACTACCGGTTCGTTTACCGCCGATGTCGATTTTGATGCCAAAACCATCGCCGGTAAAATCAATAGTGGTGACAGATGGTTCATGAATGAACGAGCCTTTACTGCAGATATTACAGGCAGTAGCTTTAACGGTAAATGGACTTCAGATGCACAAGGCTCTGTAACTGGCGGATTCTACGGTGACAAAGCTGCCGAAATGGCTGGGCGATACAGTTACAATGAAAAACCAGGTGATAATGGCTCTTCAAGTAACAATGCCTTCGGTGTATTCGGCGGTAAAAAACAATAACCGTCTGTTTAAGCTGAAAACAAACCGCCTGAAAGGGCGGTTTGTTTTTGATCGGATAGGATTTTCAGACGACCTTTTACGGTAACAACAATCTGGGCAATCTACCCGCTAAAAGGTCGTCTGAAAACCTTGAATCTTATTTTCAGATAATCTTTCGTTTAATAATTTAGATTGCCATTCGGAAGACTGGGAATCTCCCCTTTTTTGCCCGCGTTTCAAGTGTCTTTGATAGGCGGTAACATAGTCTGCTTTGGGGAGTCCTGCCAAGACGCCGATATGGGCTGCGGCGGATTTTGCCAAAGGTTCGAGCGTGTAGCCGCCTTCCAGTACGGAAACGATTCTGCCGGGGCAGCTTGATGCGGCTTGGATGATTTTGTGGGTTAGCCAAGCGAAATCGGCTTCGTGCAGGTTCAGACGACCTGTTTCGTCTTGTTTGTGTCCGTCGAAACCTGCGGACAGTAAGACCAGTTCGGGTTTGAATGCGGTCAGTTTGTTCAACCATTTTTCGCGTACGGTAGTGCGGAAGACGCGGCTGCCGGTGTTGGACGCGAAAGGCAGGTGCAACATATTGGCGCCGTTGGCGGAATGGTTGGTTTCGGGAAATGGGAAGAGGTCGGTTTCAAAAAGGTTCATAAACAGGACGCGCGGGTCATCTTTGAAGATTTCCGCTGTGCCGTCGCCGTAATGGACGTCGAAGTCGATGACGGCGATGCGTTGGAGTCGATATTCGGCGATGGCGTGCATGACGCCTGCGGCGACGTTGTTTAATAGGCAGAAACCGCCTGCCTTATCGCTGTGCGCGTGGTGTCCGGGTGGGCGGATGGCGCAAAAGGCGTGCCATGCTTTCTTATTCATCACCATATCTACCGCCTGAACGACAGCCCCTGCGGCGTAACGGGCGGCTTTAAGCGAACCATGGCTCATGACGGTATCGTCGTCGATGCGGTAGATTTTGTCCGGTTGGGGCTGGCAGGCTTCGAGCGAGCGCAGATATTTGCGCGGGTGAACCAAGGCGAGGCGGGTATCGCTGATTTCTTCGGCTTCGGCAGTTTGCAGATGCCGCCAAATATCCTGACGTTTGAGCTCCGCCTCGATAACGGCAGTGCGTTCGGGCGAGTCGGGATGACCTGTGCCGGGTTGGTGTTGCGCAAAAACGGGATGAGAAATCCAGACCGTACGCGCATTTTTACCCAAGAGGCGGCGTAGGCGCGTACGCAGTCGTCGAATGAGTTTTTTCATGAGGAAAAGGGCGCGGGGCTTGTCGTTGGTAGGAAGGAATCAGGTTTTAAATGTCGTTGAAAATTCATTTTCAGACGACCTGACATGATAAATATGGTTAATAAATAGGGAAAGGCTTGGAAATTTTTCAGACGACCTTTAGAATAGCTTAATTTTGCGGCTGTACCAATGCTTTTTTCTGCCGCAAGCGGTGTTTTACTTAATTTTAATCTCTTAATTTTAATCTCTTAGAAAACGGATAAGTTATGAATCAAGCAGTGTCCCAATTGGTCCCTTTCGTACTGATTATGGCGTTGGCCTACTTCCTGCTCCTACGCCCTCAAAACAAGAAATTCAAAGAACACCAAGCCATGCTTACCACTTTGAAAGTCGGCGATAAGGTTGTTTTGGTAGCAGGTTTCAGAGGCCGTATTACCAAAGTCGGCGAACAGTTTTTTACCGTGGACATCGGTCAAGGTGCAAAAATCGAAGTCGAAGTGGAACGTAACGCGATTGCCGCCAAAGCCGAGTAATTCATCTTTTCGCCAAGAGCCGCCTCGGAAAGCTGAGCGCGGCTGTTTGTCTTCATAATAAATCGAAGGTTTACCATGAACCGTTATCCTTTATGGAAATACCTGCTGATTGCGTGCACGATTTTGGTTGCTGTAGTGTATTCGCTGCCTAACCTTTTCGGTGAAACGCCCGCAGTGCAGGTATCAACCAACCGACAAGCTATCATTATTAACGAACAGACCCAGTCTAAAGTTGATGCCGCGCTGAAACAGGCAGGTATTCAGACTGACGGGATATTTATTGCGAACAACTCGCTGAAAGTGCGTTTCAAAGATACTGAAACCCAGCTTAAAGCCCGCGATGTCATCGAAAACACTTTGGGCGAGGGCTATATCACCGCACTCAACCTGTTGGCGGACAGTCCCGAATGGATGGCCAAAATCGGCGCCAACCCGATGTTCTTGGGCTTGGACTTGCGCGGCGGCGTGCATTTCACCATGCAAGTGGACATGAAAGCCGCGATGCAGAAAACGTTTGAACGTTATTCGGGCGACATCCGCCGCGAAATGCGCCGCGAAAAAATCCGTACCGGCACCATCCGTCAGATTGAAAACGGTTTGGTTGTCCCGATGCAGGACGCTGCTGATGTACAAAAAGCCATGCCTAAGCTGCGTCAGCTTTTCCCTGAGGCAAATTTGAACGCCGACGGCAATAACATCACGCTGACATTATCCGAAGAAGCGATTAACAAAGTACGCTCCGATGCGGTGAAACAAAACATCACTACTTTGCATAATCGCGTCAATGAGTTGGGCGTGGCTGAGCCTGTCATCCAGCAATCCGGCCTCGACCGTATCGTCGTACAGTTGCCGGGTGTACAAGATACAGCCAAAGCAAAAGACATCATTGGCCGTACCGCAACTTTGGAAGTGCGCATGGTGGAAGACGACCCTGTCAAAGTGCGCGAAGCTTTGGAAGGTAATGTTCCGAGCGGTTTCGAGCTGTTGTCCAGTGGTGGCGATCATCCTGAAACCTTGCTGATTAACAAACAGGTTGAATTGACCGGTGACAATATCAATGACGCGCAACCCAGTTTCGACCAAATGGGTGCGCCTGCCGTCAGTCTGAGCTTGGATAGCGCAGGCGGCAGTATTTTCGGCGAATTGACCGCCGCCAACGTCGGTAAACGCATGGCGATGGTGTTGATCGATCAAGGCAAATCCGAAGTGGTTACCGCACCGGTTATCCGTTCCGCTATTACCGGTGGACGCGTGGAAATTTCCGGCAGCATGACGCAGGCGGAAGCCAATGATACTTCCTTGTTGCTGCGTGCCGGTTCTCTCGCCGCACCGATGCAAATCGTGGAAGAGCGCACCATCGGCCCGTCTTTGGGTAAAGAAAACATTGAAAAAGGTTTCCATTCGACCTTATGGGGCTTTACCGCCGTTGCTTTGTTCATGGTGGTTTACTACCGCCTGATGGGATTCTTCTCGACCATCGCCCTGAGTACCAACATCTTGTTCTTAGTCGGTATTTTGTCTGCCATGCAGGCAACGCTGACGCTGCCCGGTATTGCCGCATTGGCGTTGACGTTGGGTATGGCGATTGACTCCAACGTATTGATTAACGAACGTATCCGCGAAGAGTTGCGCGAAGGTGTGCCGCCGCAACAGGCAATCAATCTCGGTTTCCAACACGCATGGGCAACCATCGTCGACTCCAACCTGACCTCGCTGATTGCCGGTATCGCCCTCTTGGTATTCGGTTCCGGCCCGGTCCGCGGTTTTGCCGTCGTACACTGTCTGGGTATCCTGACTTCGATGTACTCATCCGTCGTCGTCTTCCGCGCCTTAGTGAATCTTTGGTACGGACGCCGCCGCAAATTGCAGAACATTTCCATCGGCGCAGTATGGAAACCTAAAGCCGAAACAGCGGCTGGCAAGGAGTAAGACATGGAACTCTTTAAAATCAAACGCGACATCCCGTTTATGAGCTACGGCAAACTGACGACCTTTATTTCGTTGGTAACCTTCATTGCCGCCGTATTCTTCCTCATCACCAAAGGTTTGAACTTCTCCGTCGAATTTACCGGCGGTACCGTGATGGAAGTGCAATATCAGCAGGGCGTGGACGTCAATAAAACCCGTGAAAAACTCGATACCCTGAAAATGGGTGAGGTTCAAGTTCAGGCGTTGGGTACGAACAAACATATTATGATCCGCCTGCCCAACAAAGAAGGTGTAACTTCAGCGCAGCTTTCCAATCAGGTTATGGACTTGCTGAAAAAAGAGCAGCCCGACGTTACCTTGCGCCAAGTCGAATTTATCGGCCCGCAGGTCGGCGAAGAGCTGGTGACCAACGGTCTGATGGCATTAGGCTTCGTCGTAGCAGGTATCATCGTTTACCTGTCGATGCGCTTTGAATGGCGTTTCGCCGTATCCGCCATCATCGCGAATATGCACGATATCGTGATTATTTTGGGCTGCTTCGCCTTCTTCCAATGGGAATTTTCACTGACCGTGCTGGCGGGTATCCTTGCCGTATTGGGTTATTCCGTAAACGAATCCGTCGTCGTCTTCGACCGTATCCGTGAGAACTTCCGCAAACCGAGTATGCGCGGACATACCGTTCCGCAAGTCATCGACAATGCGATTACCGCCACCATGAGCCGTACCATCATCACCCACGGCTCGACCGAGGCAATGGTCGTTTCCATGCTGGTGTTCGGCGGCGCAGCGTTGCACGGTTTCTCAATGGCATTGACCATCGGCATCGTGTTCGGTATTTACTCTTCAGTCTTGGTCGCCAGCCCGCTCTTGCTGATGTTCGGCCTGAGCCGCGAAAATATCGCGAAGGAAGTGAAGAAAAAAGAAGAAGTCGTGGTCTGATGGCTATGATTGCGATTTGAAGAGGTCGTCTGAAAACTTGGCAACAGGTTTTCAGACGACTTTTTTATTTTGGGCAGTTGATTTGATAGTTGTGATGCGAATATGGCGGTATTGTTTTGACTGTATGGAAAGGAACACACTTTTCTTGTTTCAGATAGAGGAAGGGAAAGATTGGCTTAAAGGGAAGGATTCTTTGAAAGTAATCGACTGTATAAGACGGGCACTTCTATGCCGCTCTTGGTAATGAATTACACAAAATGCAAAAAAGTCGTCTGAAAATTTTCAGACGACCTCAGATTAACTTCTACGGTTAGAGTTAGAAATTAACGTTTTGCTTTTGCGGCAGGTTTTTTAGGAGCCGGTTTGCCTGCTTTGGCAGGGGCGTTGGCGACGGAGCAGTATTTGGCAACGATTTGATCAACGACTTCTTCTTTGCCGTTAACGGTCGTTTTACCGCGTACGGTTAGCATATTGCCGTCCACTTTGTCGATATTGCCCAAATTGGCACGACCTGCCACCCATGCGACGTTTCCGCCCCAGAAGGCATTAATATCGTCGCTGGAGCCGACGACGCGGAACAGGTTGGGGGTCAGTTCGTTTTTGTATTTCACTTGTGCTACAACAGGTTCGTTACCTTTGAAGCCGTACATAACGCTCAATGGGTCTTGACCGTTTTGGCCGCAGCGGTAGTGTACTTCTTTGGTGCTGTCGATAGCGTCCACTTTAACAGTTTGAGGAGTGAAAGGTTGGTTTTGTTGCGCTGCTTGTTGCGGAGCAGGAGCAGGTTGCGCAGCAGGTTTTCCTTTGGAAGAGCTGGAACATGCGGACAACGCGGCAGCGGCAATAACGGCAGAAATCAGTAACTTGGTATTTTTATTCATCGGTTTACTCCATATGAATTATTGATAAAAGTGGTGCTAAACGTTAACACAATAGCAGAGATAACATACTTTGTCTTTGGTTTAGACAAATCTTTAATAAAAGCATCAAACGGAAAAGTAAATTTACTTTTGAAAGGACATCTAAATATTTTACCCTTATATAGTTGCGGGTTTTGCTATTTCGATCAATATAAAACGGCAAGGTCGAAAAATCGGCGACGTAATGTTTCAGCAGTTTGCGCTTTTCTCCTATGAAGAGAATAATGACCTTCATCCATCATCTATACACACGAGGGCAGGCATGAATTCTTTTGCATCATTGTTAAACCATCCCGATATTTCTTTTCTTCCGATTCCAGACAGTATCAAAGTCGATAATCCGGCAACGGGCGAGACTTTGGCGTTTGTCCGCACAACCCGTTCAGACGACCTCAAACTACTGATTCAAAAGGCGGAGGACGCACAAAAAATATGGGCGGCAAAAACTGCGTTGGAGCGCGCCGATGTGTTGTGGCGTTGGTATTTTCTGATGAAGGAAAACAAAGAAGAGCTGGCGCGCATCATGACGATGGAACAGGGCAAAAGCCTGACCGAGGCACGCGGCGAGATTGATTATGCGGCTTCGTTTGTGCGCTGGTTTGCCGAAGAAGCGCGGCGGATTGACGGCGATGTGCTGACAAGCGTGAAAGCGTCGCAAAAACTGGTCGTGTTGAAACAGCCCGTCGGTGTTACCGCTGCGATTACGCCGTGGAACTTCCCGTCTGCGATGATTGCGCGCAAAGCCGCGCCTGCTTTGGCGGTGGGCTGCGCGATGATAGTCAAACCTGCGTCGCTCACGCCTTTGAGTGCGTATGCGCTGGCGCTACTGGCTTACGAAGCGGGCGTGCCGCAGGATTTGCTTCCCGTTGTCAGCGGCCGCGCTTCGGAAATCAGCCATGAATTTGCCACGAACCCGACCGTGCGCAAAATCAGCTTTACCGGTTCGACCGAAGTCGGCGCGAAAATTTTTGCCGACAGCGCGGCAGACATTAAAAAACTCAGTTTGGAACTGGGCGGCAACGCGCCGTTTATCGTGTTTGACGATGCCGATTTGGACAAAGCCGTCGAAGGCGCGCTGGCCAGCAAGTTCCGCAACAGCGGCCAGACCTGCGTCTGCACCAACCGCGTTTACGCTCAATCCGGCATTTACGACGAATTTTGCCGCAAATTAAGTGAAAAAGTGGCGACACTCAAATTGGGCAACGGCCTGGATGAAGGCGTCAACCAAGGGCCGCTGATTGAGGAAAAAGCGGTGGAGAAAGTCGAGCAGCACATTGCCGACGCGCTCTCCAAAGGCGCGGTCTGCCTGACCGGCGGCAAACGCAGCGCGTTGGGTGGAACGTTTTTCGAACCGACCGTCTTAAGCGGCGTAACGGCGCAAATGGCGGTGGCGCGTGAAGAAACCTTCGGGCCGTTGTGTCCCGTATTCCGCTTTGCAACCGAAGCCGAAGTCATCGCGGCTGCCAACGATACGGAATACGGTTTGGCGGCCTACCTCTTCACTGCCGACACCGCCCGCCAATGGCGCGTCGGCGAAGCCTTAGAATATGGCATGGTCGGCATCAATACCGGCTTAATCAGCAATGAAGCGGCACCGTTCGGCGGCGTGAAACGCAGCGGGCTGGGACGCGAAGGCAGCAAATACGGTGCGGACGAATATTTGGAATTGAAATATTTGTGTATCGATGTAGCGGATTGAGTTTGTTGATTGAAGCAATAGGTCGTCTGAAAACAAATTTCATTGAAACCTTGTTTTCAGACGACCTTTTTCATATAGTGGATTAAATTTAAATCAGGACAAGGCAACGAAGCCGCAGACAGTACAGATAGTACGGAGCCGATTCACTTGGTGCTTCAGCACCTTAGAGAATCGTTCTCTTTGAGCTAAGGCGAGGCAACGCCGTACCGGTTTAAAGTTAATCCACTATACTATCCTGCCAGCCACAGCGATACCGTATAAATCACCAGTCCGACCAGTCCGCCGACAAGCGTGCCGTTGATACGGATATATTGCAAATCCTTGCCCACGCTCAATTCCAGTTTTTCCACCATCAGGCGGCTGTCCCAGCCTTTGACTTTGTCCGCGACGAACAAAGCGGCCTTATCTTTATAACGCATCACAAAATCCCGAACCAAAAGCGAAATCCGCACATCCGCCCGCCGCATAAATTGCGGGTATGCTTGGGCTTGCGAACGCATATGATGCAGCAGCTTTTCCAGTTGCGCTTGGCACAAAGAGTCTTGTTTTTCCACATCTTCCCGCGCCCAGTCTAGAATGCCGCGCCATAAGGTCATGATTTGACGTTGCAGGGCGGGCGATTGCGCGAGCTGTTTTTTGAATTTGTCCAGGCGGCGGTGCCACAGGCGCGATGTGGTCAGGCGTTCGGTCAGTTCGTCGTATTGCACCAAGAATTGTCGGCGCAGCGCGTTATCCTGCTTGTCCGCAGTTGCCAAATAGCCGTCTATCCATGCCAACGCTTTTTCTGCCGCCCAATCATCGACTTTCTCTACCAAGGTCGATTTCACCGCCGCTTTAAGCCTGTCCCAAGTTCCGGGATTGCCACCTTCGATTTTCGCCGCCCATTCGCGCAAGTTCTGTTCCAACATTTCGCGGGTTTCCGGCGTTTTCAGCCAACGCCGAATCTGACGGAGCAGGCTTTCAAACGCTTTTTCGTGCATCCCTTGCGCTTTCAGCAGCCGCAAACCGTCGGCAAGTGCGTTGCCGATTTGTCCGCCGCTATAACGTTCTTCCAGCAGCATCGCCGTAAAACGCGCCGTCTGTTCCGGTTTGGCGATGGCAAGCAGCGTCGGAATCTGCTTGGAAAGCCAGGGCAGCCAATGCGATTTTACGTCTTCGCCGTCCAGCCATTTCAATAATTTATTGCTGGGCTGCGCTTGGTAAATGCGCATGGCGATGGGTTTGCCCTGCAAAAAATTGTGTTCGATAAACCGTCCCAATTCATCGCCGATGCGTGCCTGATTACGCGGCAAAATCGCGGTATGGGGAATCGGCAGGCCGAGGGGTCGTCTGAAAAGCGCGGTTACGGCAAACCAGTCCGCCAGCGCACCCACCATCGCCGCTTCGGCAAATGCTTTGACAAATCCCAACCAAGGATATTGGCGCACATAAACGGCGGAGGCTGCAAACAGCCCGCACGCCGCAAGCAGCAAGCCCGTCGCCCAACGCCTGCTTTTTGCCAACTTTTTGCGCGCCTCATTTAAGCGGACTTGTTCCGAAAGGGTGTGCATTTCTATTCCTGTCTTTTTTGTCTTTAGAGGGTTGCGAATAGATTGATTATTTTTTAATCAGCTAAAAATATTCAATATATTTCAAAATATTATCTAAGTTTTCCACAGAATGCACACATCAATCCGAATGCGGGTTGTGGGCAATATTTTGTATTGCCTGTTTTTTAATCATGATATTTTTATTTTGGAAAATCAAAAGGAAAGGAGAGTTGTTCACAAGCTGTTCACATGATTCTGCGGTATGGCTGTGTACAGGTTTTCAGACGACCTTTATGCCGTCCAGCCTGAAACCGAAACCCAGAGCCGCCACAAGGCCCAAGCCGCCACCGCCAACCCTGCCAACAGGCGGATGCTGCGTTTTTGCAAAAGCGTTTTCAACTGTGCCGCAAAGATACCCATCGCCAAAAGGTTGGGCAGCGTGCCGAGCGCAAAAGCCAACATATAGAAAGCGCCGTGAACCGCGCTGCCGCTGCCTAAGGCGTAAAGCGACGCGCTGTAAACCAGGCCGCACGGCAGCCAGCCCCAGAGCATCCCCACGCCGAAACAGGCTGGGACGGAACGGATGGGCAAAAGCTTGTTTAAAAACGGATTCAGCCGCTTCCATATCGGTTTGCCGATGCGTTCGATACGCGTTGCCGCCGTCGAAATCCCCGCCAGATAAAGCCCTAAAAGCAACAGCAGGATGTTTGCCGCGATATACAACCCCTGCTGCAACACACGGGTGTCATCCAAAGAAATCCCTGCCTGCCCGATCAGTCCGACTAGGAAGCCGATGAGGACATAGCTGCTTACACGTCCTAAGTTCAACAGGACAATCAATCCGAAACGGTTGAGGTTGGGCGGAAGCTGCAAGGCAAATGCGCTGCTTAACCCGCCGCACATACCGACGCAGTGGCCGCCGCCGAAAAAACCGAGCAGAAACAGAGTGAGGAAGGTAAGGTTTTCGTCCATATCAGATATATTTGAAATTGTTATCAGGCTGTTTCGTATTGTATCAACAACGGAGGAATGAGGATAAGAAAGGATGGAATAGGGGCGGATTATTGCGAATCCGTTTGGAAAGGTCGTCTGAAAATCGCTTTGTCTTGATTGGAGGCATCGGATTTTCAGACGACCTTTGGACTACTGCGTATTTGTGCAGCTTTATTTTGAGGAAAATAATTTGATTTTATTTAAAAACAAAATGTTAAATAATTTAAATATTTCTGAACAGGATACCGAAGAAGCAAGCAAATGTTTGCATATTATCGAGATTTGGTTAAAATTATCGAAAAATATATAAATAATAATCAAAATCATTATATTTATATTCAATCTGACTTGCGGCAAAACCTTTCCGAGGTCGTCTGAAAACTTTCAGACGACGCTGTCTGACATTCCGCCACACAAGGAATCCGTTATGAAGCCAGTCAAAGTCAACACCCTTGCCGCCTGCATCGCCGCCATCGGTTTTTCTCCCATCATTTATGCTGCCGATAATACGCCGACCGTCATTCTCGATCCTGTTACCGTCAAAGGCACACGCAATAAAGATGAAATCGGTAAAAGCCGAGTTTATACCCGCGAAATCGTCAACCTCTACAAAGGCAAGGAGGATGTCGAAACCTTCAAAGGCAACACCGTATCCGACCTTTTAAGCGGTATGTCCGGCGTGTACAGCGGCGACGCGCGCAACAGCGGCGCGCTGGATCCCAATATACGCGGCGTACAGGGACAGGGACGGATTCCTGTTACCATCGACGGCACCGAGCAGGCGATTACCGTCTGGCGCGGCTACGCAGGCGCAAACAACCGCAACTACGTCGACCCCAACATCATCAGCAGCGTTTCCATCGAAAAAGGCCCCTCGTTCAGCCGTGATATGAAAAGCGGCATAGGCGGCTCCGTCGCCTTGAAAACCATCGATGCCGACGATATTGTCCCCGAAGGGCAGAAATACGGATTTGAAGTGAAGGCGGAGGCTGCCAATAATTCCATCAAACAACGTGCCAATGTCTATGAAAAATCAGTCGATTATCGGACATTGGATGCGCCTGCTGTCGCACTCGGCGGTATTTGGCGGGCGATGTTGGACGATACTGACCGCGTCAGTCAGCGTTTCAGCGGACGCAATAGATTTGGGGAGAATAAAGCTTACCGCATTGCCGCCGCCACCAAGCAGGACAATTTTGATGCCATGCTTGCCTATGCCTACCGCAGTAAAGGCAATTATTTTTCCGGTAAAAAAGGTGCGGAGCGCTACGGCTATATCGGTCCTTGGACAATGGAAACGGTCAATGAATTAAACAGGCAGATTGCGGATGCCGCTGCAAGAGGCGAAAAATTTTACGGTAGTGAAGCCATGCTGGGCGCACCCGATATTGCCCGTATCGGACTTTTTTATCATCCGGGCGGAGAGGTAACCAATACTTCGCTGGAAAATAAATCATGGCTGGGCAAAACCACCTTCCGCTTGCCCAACCGCCAAACCTTGAAATTGGGGCTACGTCATACAGACTCCATTTTCGGTGAAATCATGCCCTCCCGCATCATTGGTCCGCTATTCAGTACGCCGGATAATCTGAATAAAATTGCCGAATGGCCGAGGGCATGGGTGAAACAGCGTTCCTACAATATCGATTATTCATGGAAGCCCGAAGGCAGCCGTTGGATAGATTTCGATGCGTCATTGTGGACGACCCGTACCAAATCCAAAACCAATACCGCAGGCGGTTCGCCCGGCGATGCCCTGTATGAAGACAGGACGGATGGTGCCGAACAGCTTCCAAACACCAACGGACGCTTCAATACCATAGAGGGCAATGCATACTATGCCAACAATACCCGCAACGGTTTCAACTTTTCCAACCGTATGAAATTGCACGATAAGCTGACGCTGACCCTAACGGGAGATTTCCAAAATGAAAAATTGAGATCCCGTAATGAGTTTTCAGAAGAATTAAGTCATGATGGTTTGGATAAATACAGGGAAGAAATAGAGGCATCACAATTGGCTACCAATACCGAGCTGACAAGGTTCGGCGAGCCGAGGAACGGTAGGCGCAGAGAATGGAATTTTGGTTTCAATTTCCGCTACCAGCCGATGAGCTGGCTGACTCTGACAGCAGGAGCGCGCTATACCAACTTCAAGATACAGGACGACAACGAGCGGTTGAAAACCGGATTTGACAAATACAACAATCCCTTACAAGTCAATCGAGGTGAGGTATTTGAGTTTACCCGTGTAGCAACCGAGCAGGAATATCGTGATTATCTGAATGCGGTTAACAATGACGAATTCAATGCGGCAAGAGACAGTATCGTAATAGATGATAGAGGGGTGGCAATATTAAATCCCACTCCCCATGATGACGAAAACAGACCAAGGCTGGATAAGCTGAAATACTATTGGCGTAAAGACGATAGAGGTCGTCTGAATCCTGCTGACAACCCCTGGTTTACCGTTTCCGATTTACACAGCCAAACCGTCAATCCTGCCTACGATCCAAACGATCCGGACAGTCTGCGCACAGTCCAGAAATATATGTTTATGCCTCGTAGCGACAAAATATACAGATCCCCGATTACCCCTGCTGAACTACAACGTGCCCACAAACAGGGTGGCAGCGGATGGGCTCCTGCATTCTCAGCCGTCGTCAATTTTACCGATAATGCCCGAGCCTATCTGCGCTATACCGAATCCCTACGTTTCCCCAGCATATTTGAGGGGACTTATGGCTTCTCGACTGCTGCGGGTTCATTTGCACGAATGGGATACGGTTGGCAGCCCGAACACGCCAAAAACTGGGAAGTCGGCTACATTCATGATTTAACTGGACTGTTTCCGAAAATGAAAAATGCGGATTTACGCATCAACTACTTCCGCAACAAAACCAAAAATATCATCGACAGGGACGAGAATTTTGAATTCGAGCAATTCGACAAACAAATCCGTACCGGCGTGGAATTGCAGGCGCGCTTTGATACCGGCAAATTTTTCGGTGGCGTAGGCGTATTGCGTACACTGAAAAATAAAGTCTGCGACAAATCTTTTGCCGTTTCCAGTGTACATGATTCCAGTTACTTGACTGGCGGCGGATTTATTCCTGCTCCCGAATGCAATTACGGCGGTTTGACCGACAACGGTTATCTTGCCAGTATGGTTCAGCCGCGCTGGTCGATTGATGCTGATTTGGGCGGACGCTTCTTCCGCAACAAGCTGGAAAGCGGCATCCGCTTCCATTACCACAGCCGTGTCTATCAAAACCGCCGTACCATATGGCAGGCATATTACGATCAATTAAACCGTATCAATGACTATAATCTTCAAGCGGATACAGATACCATGCGTTGGCAGCCTGTCGCCGTATGGGACGCCTATTTGCGCTACAAAATCGGCAAAAACCTGACTGCCGAACTGGTGGGCAGTAATCTGACCAACCGCTACTACCTCGACCCGATGAGCCGCTCCTATCTGCCTGCACCGGGTAGAACCATCAGGATAGGGATTACAGGTAAGTTCTAAAGTAATTTCAAATTAGGATTTCCCTATATTCGATATTGGGAAGAGGATATTTAGGGGCTTTGTCATCAAAGCAGAATACAAGTTTTAAGCACTCGAGGTCGTCTGAAAACGAATTTTCAGACGACCTCGAGGGTTTCTGTTGCATAAGCTGTCAGCTAAGGAGTCGGTTTTGTAAGAGTGCTATTTTTATCCCGAATACACGTTATAATACGAACCTTATTCCCAACCCGATTTGAGATTCTGTTTTCAGACGACCTTTAAGATAAAAGGTCGTCTGAAAACGTTTGTCCCGTCCATACGCATCCGCCGAACTATGATTCCATCCGATTTCATTGACGAGCTTCTGGCCAAAGTCGATATTGTCGATATTATCGACGAGCAGGTTCCGCTGAAGAAGGGCGGGGCGAACTATATGGCTTGTTGTCCGTTCCACAAGGAAAAGACGCCGTCGTTTTCGGTCAGTCCGACCAAGCAGTTTTATCATTGTTTCAGTTGCGGGGCGCATGGTTCGGCGATTGGTTTTGTGATGGAACATCAGGGGCTGTCGTTTCCAGAGGCGGTGCAGTTTCTGGCTGACCGTGTGGGCATGGCTGTGCCTAAAGTGCGCGGGCAGAACGATAATCCTGAAGTCCGTGCCGAACGTAAGAAAAAACAGCAGACGCTGGAGGAAACGACGGCTGCGGCGGCTGATTTTTATGCGCAACAGTTGAAATTCAATCCGGCGGCGAAAGCTTATTTAGACAAGCGCGGTTTGAGCGCGGAAGTCATCGCGCATTATGGTTTGGGCTACGCCCCCGACGGCTGGCAGCCTTTGGCGCAAGTGTTCCAACCGTATCCGAATACTGCGTTGGTGGATACGGGGATGGTGATTGACAATGAGGGGCGGCATTACGACCGCTTCCGTCATCGGATTATGTTCCCCATCCGCAATCCGCGCGGGCAGGTCATCGGTTTTGGCGGCAGGGTGTTGGACGACTCGAAGCCGAAATATTTGAATTCTCCTGATACGCCTTTGTTTGATAAGGGGAAAAACCTTTACGGATTGTATGAGGGGCGTGCCGCGGTCAAGGAAGCAGGGCGGATTTTGGTGGTCGAAGGTTATATGGACGTGGTCGCGCTGGCGCAGTTCGGCGTGGGCTACGGCGTGGCGGCTTTGGGCACGGCGACGACGGCGGAACACGTCAAAATCCTGATGCGTCAGGCGGACAGTATTTATTTCTGTTTCGACGGCGACAGCGCGGGGCGGAAGGCGGCTTGGCGCGCGTTGGAAAACGCGTTGCCGCAGTTGAAAGACGATAAATCGCTGCATTTTTTATTCCTGCCGGAAGAACACGACCCCGACAGCTACATCCGCGCCTACGGAAAAGCGCAATTTGAAGACGCGCTGTTGAATCAAAGCAAGCCCTTGTCGGAATATTTCTGGGAACATCTTTCAGACGACCTCAATCTCAATACGCAGGAAGGTAAGGCGGAATTGGTGAAAACCAGTTCGCCGCTTTTGGCGCAGATTACCGCGCCGGCATTGGCTTATTTGTTGAAACAACGGCTTAGCGAACTGGTCGGCATCGATCCCGACAATCTCGCCCAACTATTGGGGCAGGAAGCGCCGAAGCGGCACGTCAAACAAAAAAGCTACAAACTGCCTCCGATTTCCGTCAAACAGCCGGTCATGCTGACGCTGGTGCAACGGCAAATCCGCAGCCTCTTGATAAATCCGGATTGGGCTGCATATATAGACCTGCCCGATTATTTGGCATTGGACGGCGATTTCGCCTGCCTTGCCAATCTCGCCGAAACCATTAAAAGCCATGCCGCCGTACCTGCTACCGCGCAGGTTTTAGAGTATATGCGCGGTTCTCCTTACGAAGAAACCGTGAACCAAATCTTCCAATCGACACTCTATTCTGAAGAAATGGAAGGCGGAGGCGAAGAAGACCGCGAGAACTTCCAAATCGGCATGAAGAAACTCCTTAACGAGTTAAAATACAAACAAATCGAAACCCTCAAGCAGAAAAGCCTGCAATCGGGTTTGAATGAAAATGAAAAAAAACTCTTGCTGTCGCTTTTGACCGCAAAGCAAAATTGAACGAACGGCAATCCCAGCCGAATCCAGCAACCTTCAGGCCGTCAGAAAAGCATTGTCCCAAGCTGCGAACATGATGATCCCGCAGAACACCCGTTCCAAAGAGCTTTCAGACGACCTCAGCGTTACAACCCGGCAGATTGAATTTAAATCGGTTGTAACTCTGTTCCGCCTTCAGGTGCATCATGCAAACCGTCGGCACACCATCAGATCAAGAAAGTAATCCATGTCTAAAGACCAAAATCACGAAGACTATCAAGAACAGGACGACAACCGTCCGCTGACCCTCGAAGAGCAGCGCGCCCGCCTGCGCCAGCTCATCATCATGGGTAAGGAACGCGGCTACATCACTTATTCCGAAATCAACGACGCCTTGCCCGACGATATGTCAGATGCGGATCAAATCGACAACATCGTCAGCATGATTTCCGGCTTGGGCATCCAAGTAACCGAGCAGGCGCCTGACGCGGAAGACATTTTGTTGAGCGACAACGCCGCCGCCGTCACCGACGACGATGCCGTTGCCGAAGCCGAAGCCGCCTTGTCCAGCGCGGACTCCGAGTTCGGCAGAACCACCGACCCCGTGCGTATGTATATGCGCGAAATGGGGCAGGTTGACCTGCTGACCCGCGAAGACGAAATCATCATCGCCAAAAAAATCGAAAACGCCCTGAAAAACATGGTGCAGGCAATTTCCGCCTGTCCGGGCTCTATTGCCGAAATCCTCGAGCTGATCGAGCAAATCCGCAAGGATGAAATCCGCGTGGACGAAGTGGTCGAAGCCATCATCGACCCGAACGAAGTGTTGCTTAACGAATTGGGCTTGGGACACTTGGAAAGCGCGTCAAACGACGACGATTCCGGCAGCAGTGAAGAAGATGAAGCGGATGAAGACGACGATGACGACGATTCCGGCAGCGACTCCGAAGCCATGTCCGCCGCCCATCTTGCCGAGTTGAAGCAAAAAGTGCTGGAACACTTCGCCTTCATCGAAAGCGAATACGGCAAGATGATCAAAAAGCTGGAAAAACACGACAGCCGCCACCCCGATTATCTGGCACACCGCGACGCTATCGCCAATAAGCTCTTGGAAGTCCGTTTCGCCACCCGCCAAATCGAAAGCCTCAGCGGCAACCTGCGCAGCCGTGTCGAAAACATCCGCAAACTCGAACGCGAAATCCGCGACATCTGCCTTGACCGCGTCCATATGGAACGCGACTACTTCATCCAAAACTTCCTGCCCGAAATCACCAACCTGAAATGGGTGGAAGAAGAAGTCGCCAAAGGCAGGGTCTGGAGCGACGCGCTCGACCGCTTCCGCCACGCCATCCTCGAAAAACAAACCGAGTTGGCAAACATGGAAAAAGAAACCCGCATTTCCATCGAAGAGCTGAAAGAAATCAACAAAAACATGGTGTCGAGCGAAAAAGAAACCGCAGCCGCCAAGCAGGAAATGATTCAGGCAAACTTGCGTCTGGTGATTTCCATCGCCAAAAAATACACCAACCGCGGTTTGCAGTTCCTTGATTTGATTCAAGAAGGCAACATCGGCTTGATGAAGGCGGTCGATAAATTCGAATACCGCCGCGGCTACAAATTCTCTACCTACGCAACATGGTGGATCCGCCAAGCGATTACCCGCTCGATTGCCGACCAGGCGCGCACCATCCGTATTCCGGTGCACATGATTGAAACCATCAACAAGATGAACCGAATCTCCCGCCAGTATCTGCAAGAAACCGGCGAAGAGCCCGATTCTGCCAAACTTGCCGAGTTGATGGAAATGCCGGAAGACAAAATCCGCAAAATCATGAAAATCGCCAAAGAGCCGATTTCGATGGAAACCCCGATCGGTGACGACGACGATTCGCACTTGGGCGACTTCATCGAGGACGCCAACAACGTTGCCCCTGCAGACGCCGCGATGTACACCAGCCTGCACGAAGTCACCAAAGAAATCCTCGAAAGCCTCACCCCGCGCGAAGCCAAAGTCCTGCGTATGCGCTTTGGTATCGACATGAATACCGACCACACGCTCGAAGAAGTCGGCAAACAGTTTGACGTAACCCGCGAACGTATCCGTCAAATCGAAGCCAAAGCCCTGCGCAAACTGCGTCATCCGACCCGCAGCGACCGCCTCAGAAGCTTCCTCGACAGCGAAGACAGCAAACTGTAAAACAGCAAACCGCAGGTTTATCCCTGCGGTTTTTTATGGGTAAGAGGTCGTCTGAAACAGAAGTTGTACGTTTTCAGACGACCTGTTTTGTGTTCATTGCACTATGGTTAACTATAGTGGATTAAATTTAAACCAGTACGG
>NZ_KV789517.1:98737-134681 GCF_001807625.1 Neisseria sp. HMSC03D10 | reverse complement strand
TGTCCTGATTTAAATTTAATCCACTATAAAACTCGTAGCGCGGGCTTTGCCCGCGGATAATAGAGAAAGTTTCAGCAGCCTTTTTTTATTCATCATCTTCATGGGCAAAGTCCACGCTATAAGGCGGCATCATTCTTGAATGGGTGTGCAATTAAAACATGATTGTAAAAAAGGTCGTCTGAAAAAACAGGAAACCGGTTTTTTCAGACGACCTTTCATTTTTTTGACTCTTTAGCCCAATTCTTTCAATTCTCGGCTCAAAATGCCGTGTATTTCCAGCGCCGTTTCGTAGCGGTCTTCTTTGGCGGGAACCGGCTCCAGAAAATGCAGCTCCACCTTGCTGGAAGGCTGGCTGATGATCATGCAGATGGATTGCCACAGGCTGGTATCGCCCACATAAGCCGCCTGAAGGTTCCGACTGGTGCCGTCGGGATTGGGGTAGCGGCAGAGCATGGGGATAATGGGAACGCCTGCATCGTAGGCGGTTTGGAAAAAGCTGGGCTTGAACGGGAGGATTTCATAACCTTCCGTACTCGTCCCTTCCGGGAAAATGGTTACGGTATCGCCGTTTTTAAGGGCTTCCGTTACGGTGGCAATTTTAGCGGTATTGCCTTTGGTGCCCTTATTGCGTGAAACGTAAACGGTCTGCGCCTGCGTGGCGAGATAGCCGACTACCGGCCATTTGGCGACATCGTCTTTCGCCACAAACCGACCCGGAAATGCGCCGTTGACTGCCATGATGTCCAACCAAGAGATATGGTTGCTGATTAACAACTGCGCCTGCCCTTCCTGAGGCAGCGTGCCGAAAGTTTCCAGCTTCATGCCGCATGAAGCGAGGACGCGCAGCGACCAAATCTGGATGGCGCGCAGTTTGCGCCGTTTGCTGTAAAAGGGGAACAGGAAGAACATTTCCGCCATACCGTAAAGCAGGCAGATACCGATGCAGAGCAGGCGAAAGGTAAAACGTAGTTTGGCAATCATAAGGTTGTGGTGTGTGCAATCTTGGTATAGGGTGAAACCGCTAAAAATCGGTTATTTGCTGATTTCACAATAGTTGAGGTCGTCTGAAAAGGTTTTCAGACGACCTTTTAGTTTTATGGTTTAGGGGCGAAACGTTGGAGGTAACGGTCTGCCAGGCGGGTGATGTCCATCATGATGAGCACGTCGGCACAGTTGAACGCTTCATCGACGCAAGGCTCGCCGCAGAACCATGCGCCCGCATTGAGGTAGCCTTTAATCAGCGGCGGGACGTCCGGTTTGTCCGACGGGGTAATTTCGTCCCACTTGAGCGGATTGAGCGGCTTGACGCACCATTTTTCAGGCGCGAGGTATTTGGATTTCAGGGCATGATACAGACCCGCCGCATCGCTGCCGCCGTCGTGCATATCGATGCTGCCGCAGCCTATCATGAAGCGCAGGTTTTCGTCTTTCATGAATTTGACCAAACCCGACCACAAAAGCATGACCAATCCGCCGTTGCGGTAGTCGGGATGGGTGCAGGCGCGTCCGAGTTCGACGGTTTGCGGCAAGATGTCTTTCAAAGGGGACAAGTCAAATTCGTGTTCGCTATACCAGCCACCGACTTTTTTGGCGGTTTCTTCGGTAATCAGGCGGTAGCAGCCGATGACTTCTCCGGTTGCGTCGTCAAAAGCCAAAAGGTGGTGGCAATATTCGTCGTAAGGATCGACATCGCGACCGTCGTCGCTTTCGATTTCTGCACCCAGCTCTTGGGCAAATACCTGATAACGCAGGCGTTGTGCTGCTTCAATTTCCGCCTGCGTTTCCGCAAGGCGCACGCTCAGACCGATTTTGGGGCCGGTTTGGTTGAAACGGCTGGAGGACATTTGACTTCCTGTCGGATGAAAAGAGTTGATTATAGCGGATATGGCAGAGGATTTATATTTCTACCCCTTTGGATGCTTTCATTTGCCGGTTGTTAGACGGAAAGTGTTGGTAAAAGGTCGTCTGAAAACACCTTGGCGTGATTTCATAAGATTAACCAGTATGGCAAAAGCAGCATAACTGACCACTGATTTAAATCAATTATTAATTATATATAATTAATAATATTGTAATAATACTATACAATATAACTAATTCTAAATAGTTAAATATAGTTATTTAGGATTAGTTGGTATTGTTAAAAATTCAAAAATGGAGAATGAAAAGATGAAACTAAACTTATCCGTCAAACCGCTGTGTTTGGTGTTGTCCCTTGTTTTTGCAAATGTTTGTGTTGCGGAAGGTATTGCGACAGGGACGATGCACAAAAACGGTTCTGTCGCATTGGGCAAAGAATCGAAGGCGGGGGAGAATGCGACCGCGTTGGGCGACAAAGCGGCTGCGGCGGGTTATAAGTCTGTTGCTGCCGGCTATGATTCAAATGCTTCGGGTTTGAGCGCGTCGGTATTTGGCAGCGAGGCTAAGGCGGAAGCATTGCGGACGGTTGCCGTCGGTTTCAGGGCGAACGCAAAAGGAACCAACGATATTGCCGTCGGCGGCGCATCGAAGGCTTCCGGTGGGCAGTCGGTGGCGGTCGGTTTGATGTCGCAGGCAACGGGTTTGCGTTCTATCGCGGTCGGCGAAAGCGCGAAGGCTGGCGATATTGATGCGGTTGCGTTTGGACGCGGCAGCGAAGCCAATGCACTCAGTTCCACTGCTGTCGGGGATAGGGCAAAAGCCAACGGTACGCAGGCGGTTGCGCTGGCATCTGCTGCCGAGGCAAACGGTTATCAAGCGGTTGCAGTCGGTACGCGCGCGGTTGCCGAAGAAACCAACAGCGTGGCATTGGGCGTGGAATCTTCGTCCACCGCGCTCAACGGTCTTGCCGCAGGCACGCGCGCACGGGTACGGAAATCGGGCGGAACGGCTTTGGGCGCAGGTGCTGCCGCATTTGAGGAAAAATCTGCTGCTTTGGGCTACAAAGCGGAAGCGCGTCAGCAAAACTCCGTGGCAATCGGTACGGACAGCGTTGCCGATACTGCAGCAGGCGTTGCAGGCCATGACTTTGCCACCAGCGCGGCAAGTACGGAAACGGGTAAGGCATGGGTATCGACTTTGGGCGCGGTATCTGTCGGCAGCGAACAAAACAGCCGCCAGATTACTAATGTTGCTGCGGGTAAGGAGGATACGGATGCGGTCAACGTTGCCCAAGTGAAAAGCCTTGCCCGCCAAACCCAAAGCAGCCTTGCCGCAGCCGAGAGCAATCATCAGACACAAATCGCCGCTTTGCGCAACGAAGCCAAAGTCCGTATGGACAAACTTGAGGAGCGCGCCGATTCAGGCTCCGCCGCTGCAATCGCGGTTGGCAGCCTCGGACAGGCATATCAGCCGGGACAAGGCGCGGTTTCCGTCGCAAGCGGTATCTGGCGCGGTAAAAGCGGTTACGCCGTAGGTATTTCCAAAGTATCCGCCAGCGGCAAATGGCTGGTTAAAGGCTCGGCAGTCGGTGCGGCGAAAGGCGGTGCGGGCGGCGGCGCCAGCGTAACCTACCTCTGGTAATCGTTGTTAGGCGTATCGCCGAAAGGTCGTCTGAAAACATTCCGTTTCTTCAAAACCGTGTTTTCAGACGACCTCGTTCTTGATAATTCCCTATTTGTCCCAATTCTGTCGATGTTATTAATTTTCGACAGAACAAAATGAATCCCAAATACGCCCCGCTTTTCCAACCCTTCACGCTGAACAACGGCGTAACCGTCAAAAACCGCCTTGCTGTTGCGCCCATGACCCATTTCGGTTCGCACGCCGACGGTTTAATCAGCGACCAAGAGCGCACGTTTCTCGGCAACCGCGCAGGTGATATAGGTCTCTTTATCTCCGCCGCCACTTTGGTTCAAGACGGCGGCAAGGCCTTTCGAGGACAGCCTGAAGCTACGGGCGAACACTGCCTCGACAGCCTGAAAGAAACCGCCCAAATCATTCAAAAACAAGGCGCGAAAGCGATTTTGCAAATCCATCACGGCGGCTCTAAAGCGATGGCGGAACTCAACCGCCGCGATAAAATCAGCGCGTCCGCCAGCGAGGAAGAAGGTGCGCGTGAAGCGAGTGCCGCAGAAGTGGAAGAACTCATCGCCTCCTTCGCCCAAGCTGCCGATTTGGCGATTCGCGCAGGCTTTGACGGCGTGGAAATCCACGGCGCGAACGGCTATTTAATCCAACAGTTTTACTCCGCCCAAAGCAACCGCCGCAGCGATCAATGGGGTGGCAGCTTGGAAAACAGAATGCGCTTTCCGCTCGCCGTCGTCGATGCCGTTGTCGCCGTCCGCGACAAACACCAACGCAACGACTTCATCATCGGCTACCGTTTCTCGCCTGAAGAAGCAGGCGAGGACGGGCTGACCATGACCGAAACCGGCACGCTGATTGACGCCTTAGTGCAAAAGCCGCTGCAATACCTGCACGTTTCCTTGTGGGAATTCGACAAGAAAATCCGACGGGGCGGCAATACGGCGCAAACCCGTATGCAGTTCATCCACGACCGCATCAACGGCAAACTGCCCCTTATCGGCGTGGGCAACCTGTTTACCGCCGACGATATTCTGGCAGCGTTTGAAACCGGCTGGGCGGAATTTATCGCACTAGGCAAAACCGTCATGATTAATCCGAACATCGCCACACAAATCCGCGAAGGCCGCGAAGCCGAAATCGAAACACAACTCGACTCGGCGCGCGCCGACCATTACGGCTTCCCCGACATCCTGTGGGAATTTTCCGCCAGCGGTACGCAATCGTGGCTGCCGCCGGTAAAAGGCGCGGACTGGAAGCCGGTGGATGCCTGATTGAACAATTCAGCCGCCTACCCGCTTTTCGAGCAGGGTAGGGGATGAAATTGCCGTTACAGCTAAAGAGGTCGTCTGAAAAACGTTTTCAGACGACCTCTTTCTTGTCCGACAAAACGCTATGTTTTTCAGTTACAATACGCGCTTATTATAATGATCGACAGTTTGAAGAGACGCGATGAAAGAACATAAGGCCCGGAAACGCTTCGGGCAGAATTTTTTGCAGGACACGCGGATTATTGCCGATATTGTCAACGCAGTGCGTCCGCAGGCGGATGATGTGGTGATTGAGATCGGGCCGGGTTTGGCGGCGATTACCGAGCCTTTGGCGAAGAAGCTGAACTGCCTGCACGTTATCGAAATCGACCGCGACATCGTACGTCGTCTGAAAACGCTGCCGTTTGCGGATAAGCTCGTGATTCATGAAGGCGATGTATTGCAGTTTGATTTCAACAGCATCGCGGGCAAAAAGAAAATCGTCGGCAACCTGCCGTACAACATTTCCACGCCGCTTTTGTTCAAGCTGGCGGAAGTGGCGGACGATGTCGTCGATATGCACTTTATGCTGCAAAAGGAAGTGGTCGAGCGCATGGTTGCCGTGCCGAAAAGCAACGACTACGGCCGCTTGGGCGTGATGCTGCAATATTTTTTCGATATGGAGCTGCTGATTGACGTGCCGCCCGAATCGTTTGACCCTGCGCCGAAAGTTGATTCGGCAGTGGTGCGCATGATTCCGGTGAAACACCGCATCGGCAAGGCAGACGATTTCGAGCATTTCGCCAAACTGGTGAAACTCGCCTTCCACCAACGCCGCAAAACCATACGCAACAATCTGAAAGAGCTTGCCGGCGACGAGGATTTACAGGCAGTCGGCATCAGCCCGCAAGACCGTGCCGAACATATCGCGCCGGAGAAATATGTGGAACTGAGCAATTATCTCGTCCGTAAGGTCGTCTGAAAACATCTGGAAACAACATGATTAAATTCAAAAATGTACATAAACATTTCAAAGACCTGCACGTCATCAACGGCGTCAATCTGGAAGTGAAGCAGGGTGAAGTGGTGGTGGTTTGCGGACCTTCGGGCAGCGGCAAATCGACGCTCATCCGTACCGTCAACCAGCTTGAAAGCATTGAGAGCGGCGAGATTTGGGTGGACGGTATCAATGTTGCCGATCCGCAAACGGATTTGAACAAGGTGCGTGAGGAAGTGGGTTTTGTGTTCCAAGGCTTCAATCTGTATCCGCATCTGACCGTATTGGAAAACATCATCCTGTCGCCGATGAAGGTGAAAAAACAAAGCCGCGAACAGGCTGAGGAAAAGGCGATGGAGCTGTTGGAACGCGTGGGTTTGGCGCATAAAAAAGATGCATTCCCCAGCCAGCTTTCCGGCGGACAGCAGCAGCGTGTGGCGATTGCGCGCGGGCTGGCGATGGAGCCGCGAGTGATGCTGTTTGACGAACCGACTTCCGCACTCGACCCGGAAATGGTCGGCGAGGTGTTGAAAGTGATGCAGGATTTGGCGGAAAGCGGCATGACCATGATGTGTGTTACACATGAAATGGGCTTTGCGCGCGAAGTGGCAGACCGCATTATTTTCGTGGATAAAGGACAGATTTTGGAAAAAGAAACGCCTGAAGAGTTTTTTACCAATCCGAAACACGAACGCGCCAAACAGTTCTTGCAGCAAGTGATGACGCATTAACAGCTTGTCAAAAGGTCGTCTGAAAGACAGATTTGGGCTTTCAGACGACCTTTGGCGAATGCAACCGATAGATATAGACGGCAAAGAAACCATTTCTCATTTTGCCGTAGCAAAGGAAAACCATGTATTTTGTTGACCGTACCGCCGTCGTGCTTAAGCCGACCGCCCGCTTTTTGGAATGGCTGAAATCCGCCGACGAAAATATGCCCGATCTGACCATCGAGCAACTCCGTGCTAACTGCTCCGTATTCCTCGTGCCGCAGTTTGACGAGCCGGAAGAGGTGATTGCCTATTTTGACGAACGCTACCAACAGATTTTCGAGGCAGAACTCGCAGGCTGGGACATCGACAAAAGCAAGTGGCCGCAAGACATGAGCCTGAAGGCGTTTTGGGAATTTTTCGATACCGAAATCCACGATATGGTTTTGGACATGGAAGAGGCGGAATTGAGCATTACGCCCGTGTTTGACAATATGATGTAGGGCGATGCGCGCTTTTCAGACGACCTTGAAGCCGTCCCGTTCTTTAAAAGCCTTGTCCGTTTGGTTGCATTTGTCCGCAGTGGCCGTGTGCCTGATATGGTTTTACGGCTGGATGATGTGGTTCGGGCTGGTGGCGTTGGCGGGCAGTTTTGTCCACGCTTGGCGCGTAGTGAATTTGCGGACAGCGGGTGCGGTAAAGAAAATCGCCATCGACCGCCATGCGCGCGCTTCCGTATTTTGCGGAGACGGAGAAGGGCAGGGCGTAGTGTTGGACGGCGCGACCATGCTGACCCCTTACGCTTTGTTTTTACAGTGGAACGCCGACGGCAAAACGATACGGCAATGCGTCACGCCCGATATGGCGGATAAGGAATCTTACCGTCGTCTGAAAGTTTGGGCGCGCTGGTGTCAGGCTCAGGATGCCGGGCATCCGCTTTAATTCGGTAAAGCGGTTTTCCGCCTTGTCCTTGTCAAATTAAACCCAATATAAAAACAGTCCACACAAGCAGCCGAAGCCGTCCCCATTATGCCGAAACGACGGTTTCAGACGACCTTTTGAAAAACGAAACACACATGAAAACATTACAAGACTGGCTCTCGCATTTGGAAACCGCCCACAGCGGCGGCTTAATCGACATGGGCTTGGAACGCACGGGTGAAGTGAAAAAACGCATGAAGCTCGAGCCGCAATGCCCCGTCGTCGTTGTCGCGGGAACAAACGGTAAAGGTTCGGTCTGCGCCTACCTGACGCAGATTTACAAACAGGCAGGCTTCAAAGTCGGTACGCTGACCAGCCCACATTTATTGCGTTACAACGAACGCATCGCCGTCAATGCCGAGCCGGTTTCAGACGACCTCATCACCGCTTCTTTCGCGCGCATCGAAGCGGCGCGCGGCGAAATATCGCTGACCTATTTTGAATTCAATGCCTTGGCGGCGGTCGATATCTTCATTCGCGAACAAGTGGATGTGATGATATTGGAAGTCGGCTTGGGCGGACGGTTGGACGCGGTCAATGTGTTCGACTGCGATTGCGCGGTGGTTACCAGCGTGGATTTGGACCATCAGGCGTTTTTGGGCGATACGGTCGAACAGGTCGGCTTTGAAAAAGCAGGCGTGTTCCGCAGCGGCAAACCCGCAATCTGCGGGCAAAACCCCGCACCCGAATCGTTGGTCGCACACGCCGAAGCCATAGGCGCGAAACTGCTGATGGTGCAGCGCGATTTCGATTTTTCCTCATTGGAAAACATCCAATGGAACTACCGCTTCCATCCGCAGCATTCAGACGACCCCGCGCGCAACCGCAATTCCCTGCCGTTCCCCGCATTGCGCGGCGCATACCAGCTTTCCAACGCCGCCTGCGCACTGACCGTGTTGGAATGTTTGAACGAAAAATTGCCGGTGGACATCGGCGCCATCAAGCGCGGTTTGCTGCTGGTTGAAAACCCCGGACGCTTCCAAGTCCTGCCCGGCCGCCCGCTGACCGTTTTGGATGTCGGACACAATCCCCACGCCGCCCGCGCACTGCGCCGCAGCCTGATTAATTTGGCGTTTGCGCAAAAACGCACCGCCGTGTTCAGCATGCTGTCCGATAAAGACATAGACGGCGTGTTGGAAATCGTTAAAGACCAGTTTGACGAGTGGTATATCGCGCCTTTGGACGTGCCGCGCGGCATGACGGCGGAAGCCTTGCAGGCGAAACTGGAAGCACAAAATATCGAAAATATACAAACTTTTACCTCCGTTCGCGAGGCGTACCGCGCAGCTTTGGCTAAGGCGGGCGAAAATGATAGAATCGTTGTTTTCGGCTCATTTCATACCGTTGCCGACGTGATGGCGGCGTTGTAAAAGGAAATCTCCATGTCTGACAATAAGCAAAATGAAGTTCTGACCGGTTACGAACAGCTCAAACGCCGCAACCGCCGCCGCTTGGTTATGGCATCGGGGTTGGTGGCGGCATCGACCGTTTTATTGGGCGTCGCCCTGTCAACCGGACCGGAAAACAAGCCAGAAGAAGAAAACGCCCAAACTACAACCATCCAACAGAATAATGCCAACGCAGAACCTGCCAACCTGGCGGATGCGACCGTGTTGGAGCCTTCTACCAAAGAAGATTTGGAAGCAGCGGCAGAAGCGGCTAAAAATGCCGATGCCGAAGTAGCGGACAAACCGCAGGAAACTGCCGCGCCGGAGCAAACTGCGCAAGCCGAGCCGCAACCTGATGCGCCGCCAGCCGCGCCCGAAGATGTAGGCCCGCCTTTGGTGCTGATTAACGATACGCTGTCAGACAGCGACATCAAAGGTTTGGAAGAGTCTGAGAAAATCCAAAAAGCCGAAGCCGCCAAACGCGAAGCAGCCGAGCGACGCGCGGAAGAGCGCCGCCGTAACCGTGAAGAGCAGCGTAAAGCGCAGCAGCTTCAAGCCCAAGAAGCAGCAGAACGCGAAGCCAATGCCGCGGCGCGTAAACGTGCGCTTCAAGCTGCCAAAGCCGATAAGGCGGAACGTGCCGCCGCAGCTGAACGCAACAAGCTGGCACAGTTGGAAAAAGCCGAGAAAGCCGTTGCCGAACGTAAGGCATTAAAAGCCAAAGAAGAAGCGGCGGCGAAACACAAAGCAGCAGCGGAAAAAGCCAAAGAAGCTGTCACAGCATCCGCATCCGAACCTAAAGAAAGAATTCGGGTAGATGCTTCCAAATACGAAAAAATTGAAACGGCCAACAAAAAAGCTTCCGCGGTAAGGGAAGCCGAAGCGAAAGTTGCCAAAGCCAAAACTGAGCAGACGGCCAAGGCAGAGAAAACCGCTACTGCCGAAAGGTCGTCTGAAAAGGCAAAAACCAAAACCGCCGAAGTCAAATCAGGTAAAAAAGCCGCCATTCAGGCTGGTTATGCTGAAAAAGAACGCGCCTTGAGCCTGCAACGCAAAATGAAAGCAGCAGGTATCGACTCAACCATTACCGAAGTGATGACGGATAAAGGCAAGGTTTACCGTGTCAAATCAGGCGCATACAAAAACGCCTACGACGCCGAACGCGACTTGAACAAACTGCGCGTACACGGCATTGCCGGACAGGTAACCAATGAATGATATTCCGTTAGCCGACATACTCGCCTTCGGCGTGATTGCGGCGTGTATCGTGATGTCGATGATACGCGGCGTCATTGCCGAAGCGGGTTCGCTGTTTGCGTGGGTGATTTCCTTTTTGTTGGCTAAAACGTTTGCCGTGCCGTTTTCGGAAGTGGCGTTCAAATCGATTCAACCGCGCGCCTTGGGCGTTGCTATCTCGTTTGTCGTGATTTTCTTTTTGGCGCGTTTTTTACAGCAGTTTTTGCGCACCATACTGACCAATGCAGCGTCATCGATGGGCTTGGGCAGCGTCAACAGAGTATTGGGCGGCGTGTTCGGCGCAGCCAAAGGCGTGTTGCTGGTCACTTTGGCGGTCATGGTCTGCGCCCACACCGATTTGCCGGAAACGGAAGATTGGCAAAGCTCGTACAGCATTCCTTATTTCCAATCATTGTCTGAAGTCATCATGCCTTATCTGCCCGGTCAGAAGGACAAGGCGGAAGATAAGGCGGAATCGTAAATCTACCGGTTTCAGACGACCCCGATTGCATCGAAGGTCGTCTGAAACTGGTTTTTATTGGGATATATTGTTGTATAGAGAGTTAAGTTTAAACACCTGCACAGCTTTACTTTACTCTGGTTTGAAAAGAATAATTTTTTATTGAGTTATCAGGGTAATAAGTGAAATAGTTTTATACATTTTGCTGTCGGCAACCTCATTGCCTTGCTCTGATTTAAGTTTAACCCAATATTTTTTAGATCAAATTTCTGCGAAGATCCGTTATAAGAATTGCAAAATAAAAATCCCCACTGAAAAGTGGGGATTTTGCTTTGCAATTCTTTTGCTTAACCTTTACGGGCAGGCAATTTTTCTTTAATACGGGCAGCTTTACCGGTCAGGCCGCGCAGGTAGTACAGTTTGGCGCGACGGACGTCACCGCGGCGTTTTACTTCGATTTTTTCTACGGTAGGGGAGTAGAGTTGGAAGGTACGCTCAACGCCTTCGCCGCTGGAAATTTTGCGGACGATGAAGTTGCTGTTCAAGCCGCGGTTACGACGGGCGATAACAACGCCTTCGTAAGCTTGCAGACGGCTGCGTGAACCCTCTACTACGCGTACGGAAACGACTACGGTGTCGCCCGGTGCGAATTCGGGGATTTCTTTGTTCAGGCGAGCGATTTCTTCTTGCTCTAATTGTTGAATCAGGTTCATTGTTTTTCCTAAATTATGATTGGATTTCCTGTTGCTCTTGCAAGATTTCTTTTAAGAGGCGGGATTCCTTTGGGATTAAACTGCGCTTTTCCAGCAGGTCTGGTCTGCGCTCCAGGGTGCGCCGCAGCGATTGTTTCAACCGCCATTCGGCTATCAAGCCATGATTGCCCGAACGCAATACGTCAGGGACGGTCATGCCTTGGAATTCTAAAGGTTTGGTGTAATGGGGGCAGTCTAATAGGTCGTCTGAAAACGAATCCTGCTCGGCTGACTGTATGTCGCCCAATACGCCGGGTATCAGTCTGAGTACGGCATCCATCAGCATCATGGCGGGTAGCTCTCCGCCGGAAACGACAAAGTCGCCTATGCTGATTTCTTCATCTACGCTGCTTTGCAGTAGGCGCTCGTCAATTCCTTCGTATCGTCCGCAAAGCAGTATGAGATGCGGGGATTTTGCAAGTTCTACGGCTTTTTTGTGGGTCAGCGGTTGACCTTGCGGGCTAAGGTAGATGACTTTTGCAGGTGCTGAAGATGTTTGTTTGGCTTCTTCTATCGCTGCTTGTAGCGGCGGTGCCATCATAATCATTCCCGGACCTCCGCCAAAGGGGCGGTCGTCAATATAGCCGAGTTTGTTGTCGGCGAATTTGCGGGGATTGATGGCTTGGAATTGCCAAAGGTTTTGTTTTTTTGCACGACCGGTTACGCCGTATTCGGTGATGCTGTCGAACATTTCGGGGAAGATGGTGATGGCTTGAATCAACATCAGTAGTCTAAGCCCCAGTCGGCGGTAATGGTTTTGCTTTCGGTATCGACGGTTTCAATGTAGTTGGATACGAACGGGATCAGGATTTGACCATGTTCTCCATTAATCATCAAAACATCGTTGGCACCGGTTTCCATCAGGTTTATGACTTTGCCGAGCACGATATCGTCTTTGTTGACAACGGTCATGCTGACTAAATCTGCCCAATAATATTCGTCTTCCTCGGTGGGGGCGAATTCTTCTCGGGGGATTTCGATGGTATAGCCGCGCAGGGCAAAAGCTTGATCGCGATCGTCTATGCCTTCGAATTTGACCTGAAGCTCCCCGCTGACGATTTTGCCGGCTTCGAGTGTCACATTCAGGGTTTTACCGTCTTTGCTTAACTGCCACTCAGGGTAGTCCAGGAGGCTGTCGGCGTATTCTGTATTGGCGGCTATTTTGAGCCAGCCTTTGATGCCGAATACGCCTTTGATGTAGCCCATGGCTACCCGTTGCTGAGTGTCGGTCATAGCAAGATTAGCCGGTGATTAAGCAGCAGCTTTTTGTTCTTTGATCAGTTTTGCAACTGCGTCGCTGACTTGTGCGCCTTGGGCGATCCAGTGGTTCAGGCGGTCGGCTTGGAGGCGTACGCGCTCTTGTTTTTCATTGGCAACAGGGTTGTAGAAGCCAACGCGCTCAATGAAGCGGCCGTCGCGGCGGTTGTGAGAGTCGGCAACGACTACGTGGAAGAAGGGACGGTGTTTAGAACCACCGCGAGCCAAACGGATAACTACCATTTTGAGTCCTTTTGAGAAAATCGGATAGATAAGAAACCGCTAATTTTAGGATATTTTGCGTTGTTCATGCAAGTTTTTATTTGTTTTTGTTGCTGTTTTGCGGAGTGGTCAGGCTGAGGCGTGCTTGGCATAAAGTGTTGTCTTCTTCTGAAGGGGTGATGGTAAAGCCTGATTTTTCAGCAAGTTTAAGCATAGGGGTGTTGGATTTGAGTATTTGGGCACTCATGACGCGGTAGCCTTGTTGTGTTGCCGATTGGATAATCAGCTTCATCATTTCCGCTGCCAACCCTTTGCCGCGCACGTTTTCGGCAAGTGTGATGCCGAATTCGCATTCGTTGCGGTTGATACGGCTGAAGCGGCTGACGGCGACGATGAGGTCGTCTGAATTGCGCGCCGTCCATGCGGCTTCGCTGTGGTAGTCGAGTTTGCTGAAGCGTGCGAGGGTGGGGATGGGCAATTCGTTGGTATGGGTCATGAAGCGGGTGTAGCGCGCTTGCGGAGACAGGCTACGGACGAATTGTTGCTTGGCTTCCGCGTCTTCGGGAGTGAACGGGTGGATGGTTACGGTTTCGCCGTTTTTGAGGGTAAGCGTGGCAGGATGCTCGGTCGGGTAGGGGGCGAGCACGTTTTGGATGGGGGCTTCGCTTTCGGTTTTTGCGCCTAAAAGTTCGGCGGCGGCTTCGCCGGTGTTGCGGAGGAACTCGGCGGCAGTCGGATTTTTGCTGCGCAGGTATTCTGCTGCGGTCTGTACTTTGGCGGCGGCCTGCTCGAGCTTGAGGGTGGCTATATTGGTTGGTTTGTTTTTCGGGGAAGGACGTTCGTCAGCATGCAAGACAAAGTCGCTGCTGTATTGGTCGCCGTTGAGGTTGAGCAGGATTTCGCCGATGTATTGCTGCCGTTGGCTGAGTGTGTTTAGGGTGTGCAGGAGCTGGTTGAGGGTGTGTGTATTGTCGAGTTGGGCGAAACGGGCGATGTGTTCGCTGTCCAGCGTAGAGAACGGCGGGAGCGCGGCGGCGGTTCTGCCTTGATGGCATACGGTCAGGATGTCGCCATAGGCGGTATGGCGTTGGAAACGGAATTGCACGGCGTTATGCACGGTGTGCTGATAAGCCGGCAGACACAGGGCTTCGGCAAGCAGGGGCAGGTCTTTTGATGCGAGGGCTTTGGTAATGTTTCTTGCTTGCGGGGTTTTCAGACGACCTTTTTTGGGTGTGGCGATGCGTAGCTGTTCTTTTTGCAGTTGGTCGGCAATGTTGCGGAACGATACGGCTTGCAGGGCTTGTTCAGGACGATCGAAATGCAGGAGGTCGTCTGAAAAGCGGCTGCTGACAAGCAGGGGTTTGGCAGTGTGTTTCGCCAGCATGCTCAGGGTGCGGGTTAGATTTTTTTCGTCAGGACTGTCGGTCGGGACAACGATGGCGAGCAGGGCTTCGGTATGGGTATTTTGAAGGTGTTGGCTGGCGATGCTGTGGTAATGGGCGGGCGTGGGTGTGCTGCCGATGTAGCCTTGGCGGATGTGCGGCTGCTTGGTGGGGAATTGGAGTTTTAGGTTTGGGGGCGCACAGGTTTCCAGCCACTCGGCAGGGGTGTCGGACAGGATGTCGATGCTGTTCAGAGGGGGAAGGTCGGATAAACGCGCGTGCAGGGCGGCTTCGAGTTCGCTGCTGCTGAATGTGGCGAGGAAGTTGCAATGACGCGCAAGGCAGCGTAACACGGCTTTTTCGGTGTCGTCCGAACGGTGGGTAACGTGGAGGATAAGCGGTGTGTGGCGGGTGAAATGGCGGATGGCGCTGAACAGGTTGCGCTGGTTTTCGGCTGGGTTGTGTTCGATAACGGCAACTTTGGTGTGGCGGTTGTGTCCGAAACGGTTGAGCCAGTCGGCAGAAGTGGTGGGGCTGAGCGGATAGTTGAGGCTGATGTGGCGCGAAATGCCCTGTCCCATTTTTTGCAGCATGAGGTTGATTTCGCTGCTGACGGAGGCGTGTCCGGTCAGAAGGGCAGTGTAGCCTGCCGGATGGTCGGGTTGAGAACTGATGTTGAGGCTTTGCGATGGAAGCTGCACGCCCGCGGGGCTGCACACGCTGATGTTGAGTTCGTCGCCGTGGTGTTTTTTGATGGCGGCTTCGGCGGTGTGCCATTCATCGTCGGACAGGCTTTCCCAGTCTTGGATGAGGATGATGTGGCCGAACTGTTTTTTGCGGCAGGACTTGAACAGGGCGTCGTAGCTGTCGGGTGGTGTTACGGCGATGACGAGGTCGGCGCTGCCGGGGATTTTGTTGAGGTTGGTGTAGGAGGTGAGTCCCGCAACCGTGCGGTGGCGGAGGTTGACGGGTGTGATTTGACCTTGAAACGGTGCGCTCAGGAGGTTGCTCAGGATGCGTTCGCCCAAGCTGTATGGGCGTTCGCTCGCGCCCACGAGAATGATGTGGTTGGGCATGAAGAAGTAGCCGGACATGGATTGGGCGGACATAGTGCCTCCTTTTCGGTGTGTGGACGCTGCGTTTCAGACGACCTTTCGGGGGGGATGGAAGGGGTGTGTGATGAGTGAACGGGATTGGGCGTTCGTTGTTGGTTTTGTTATCAATGGATAGTCTGTTTCGCTGCTCTTTATGGCGGAATATGCGGACTTTAAATGATTTAATTATTCATTTGCATTATATATGACAAATGGCATAAAAGTCGTCTGAAAGGCGGGAACGTAAGGGTTTGTTCTTTTCAGACGACCTTTTGTAGGCTTGGGGGTGTGGCAATTTGTTTACAAACCCCGATGGGCAATATTCATGGTCAAGAGTTTTTAGGATGCGGCTTTTCCGTTTTGCCGTTCACTTTCTTTTTGGGCAGGATAAAGTGCATTTTCAAACCATTCGGCTTGATGTTTTCAGCCATGATTTTGCCGTTGTGCTGCTCCATGATGTGTTGGGTCAGGGCAAGGCCTAAGCCGGTACCGGGTTTGCTGGCGCTGGAGTCGGCACGGTAAAAGGCGGTGAAAATGTGCGGCAGTTGCATTTCGTCCACGCCGGGGCCGTTGTCGGTAACGTCTACAATCCAATGCTTGCTGTCTTGTCCGATATTGACGCGGATGGTGCTGCCTTCGGGGCTGTAATTGATGGCGTTGCGGATAACGTTATCAAACGCGCGGTACAAATAGCCTTCGTTGGCGCAGACCGTGGCATTTTCGGGGATTCTGGGTTCGACCGAGAGGGTAACGGTTTGTTTGTTCTGCTGGGCGATGCTTTGGTTGTCTTCCACGATGTTTTTCAGGAAGGGGACGAGCTTCAGGCTTTCTTTTTCCAGCGGGATATTGGATGTTTCCAAACGGGAAAGCGTCAGCAATTCGCCAACCAAGGTATCCATGCGGGTTAATTCGCCTTCCAGCCTTTTCAGATATTGTTCCTGCTTTTGCGGCTGCGCCTGAATCAGTCCGACAATTGCCTGCATGCGCGCCAAGGGAGAGCGCATTTCATGGGAGACGTGGTGCAGCAGGTGGCGTTCTTTAGCAACGAGTTTTTCCAGTTTTTCCGCCATTTTGTCGAACTGGATGGCAAGGTGGGACAATTCGTCGTCGCGGTCGTCCACTTGCTGGGAAATACGGGTTTCAAGTTCGCCGTTTGCCACCCTGTCCATACCGCTGCCCAAGATTTTGATGGGCTTGGTAATGTTGCTGGCGAGGATGTACGCCATCAGCAGACCGACGACGATAATGAAGGACAGGATGATGAATTCATGCCAAATCGGGGCGAGCGGCAGACCAGGGATAAAGAGCGGGCTGGGCAGGCGTTGCGCCTGATGGCTGTCCCAACCTTTGATAAAGAAGAGGTATTCTTCGCCGAAACGGTCGTATTCGATGTGCGCCAAATCGGAATTGGGATTATTGATGGCAAACACGCGGGCGCGTTCGATGGTGTGGTTGTCGATGTTGCGGTCGAGGATGTCTTTTTTCTCGTCGCCCAAAATGACGTAAACGGAATTGGAAACGGGGCTGTCTTCCCATTCCGCCAAAATTTCGCGCGCACCGCTGTCCCCGCGCGCCCTAAAGGCGGAGAGGATGCTGTTCATCAAAGTGGTTTCGATGGTGCGGCGTTGGTTGAATTGGTTTTCGGCGAGGGTATTTTGCACCAGCCAAAAAGAAAAACTCGCCACAAAGATTGCGCAGACGATGACTGCGCAAAATGTGGCGAAGATGCGTTGAAACAGTTTCATTGATCTGTTTTATCTTTAGTTTTTAACAAACAGGTAGCCCAAGCCCCGTACGGTCTGAATCAGCGAGGCATCGCCCAGTTTGTGGCGGATGCTGGAGATGTGAACGTCGATGCTGCGGTCGAATTTTGCCAGTTTGCGGTCAAGCGCTTCGATGGACAAAGTTTCTTTGCTGACAACTTGTCCGGCGTGGCGCATCAGGACTTCGAGCAGGTTGAACTCGGTGCTGGTCAGCTCAAGCGGAGTGTCTTTGATGGTCGCCTGACGTTTGGCGGGGTAGAGGACGACGTCGCTGACGGAAATGCTGTTTGGCGCGTTGTTCGGCTCGCCGCTTTGTTGCGCACGGCGCAGGATGGCGTTGATGCGTGCCAACAGTTCGCGCGGGGTGCAAGGTTTCGGAACATAGTCGTCCGCACCCATTTCCAATCCGATGATGCGGTCGATGTCGTCGCCTTTGGCGGTCAGCATGATGATGGGAACGGTGCTTTGGGAGCGGACGTTTTTCAATACGTCCAAGCCGTTCATTTTCGGCATCATGGAGTCTAATACGACGACATCGTACTGGCCGGTCAGGATTTCGTGTACACCGGCTTCGCCGTCCGGAACGCTGTGGACGTTCAATCCTTCGGCGGTAAGGTATTCGGTGAGCAATTCAGTCAGCAAAGCGTCGTCATCTACGAGTAATACGCGACTCATGGGATTTCCTTTTCGTGATTGTATGCGCTGCGCAAACCCGAAATAAACGGGTGCGGCGGATAGTGATGGCTAATCTTAACACGCATTTTGAGTTTTTTGATAGCTTGTTTTCCTATGCTTTTGCGCTTTTTTGCATTGCAGGGACGCTGTCTTTACATTTTCAGACGACCCCTGTACCAAATCCCCAAAATATACGCTGGATACGCGCCAAACGGGCGGCAAAATGATGCCGGTAAAGGCTGTGTTCGAGAAAGGACGGAGGGATTCATAGTGGATTAACTTTAAATCAGGACAAGGCGGCGAAGCCGCAGACAGTACAGATAGTACGGAACCGATTCACTTGGTGCTTCAGCACCTTAGAGAATCGTTCTCTTTGAGCTAAGGCGAGGTAACGCCGTCCTGGTTTAAAGTTAATCCACTATAAAACAGGTCGTCTGAAAACGTATTCAGGCTTTCAGACGACCTGTTTGATGTTAGAATGATTATCTATATTGATGAATGAATCACAAGGGGCTTGTCGATATGTCCTTATCCATTGACGAACAGCTTTTGCCGCACCGCAATGCCATCGATGAAATCGATGCCGAGATTTTGCGCCTGTTGAACGAGCGCGCAGGCCATGCGCACGCCATCGGCGAATTGAAAGGAACGGGCGCGGTGTACCGTCCCGAGCGCGAAGTCGCGGTATTGAGGCGGATTCAGAGTTTGAACAAAGGTCCGTTGCCTGACGAGTCCATCGCAAGGCTGTTTCGCGAAGTGATGAGCGAATGCTTGGCGGTGGAGCGTCCGCTGACGATTGCCTACCTCGGCCCGCAGGGAACGTTTACCCAGCAGGCAGCCATCAAACATTTCGGCCATGCCGCCCATACCGCCGCTTTTCAAACCATAGACCAGTGTTTCCGCCAAGTTGAAACGCGGCAGGCAGATTACTTGGTCGCGCCGGTTGAAAATTCGACCGAAGGCTCGGTCGGACGCACCTTAGATTTATTGGCAGTAACCGCATTGAAAGCCTGCGGCGAAGTCATTGTCCGCATCCATCACAACCTTTTGCGTAAAGGCACGCACGAATTGGGCGGCATCACAAAAGTCATCGCACACGCCCAAGCGCTGGCGCAATGCAACGACTGGCTCGGACGCAACCTGCCCAACGCCGAACGCATCGCCGTTTCCAGCAACGGAGAAGCGGCAAGGCTGGTGGCAGAATCAGACGACCCCAGTATCGCCGCCATTGCAGGGCGTACCGCAGCCGATATTTACCATTTGAACTATGTCGCCGAATGCATCGAGGACGAGCCGAACAATACCACGCGCTTCTTGGTCATGGGGCATCAAGATACAGGCAGCAGCGGCAAAGACAAAACCTCGCTGGCAGTCTCCGCGCCCAACCGTGCCGGCGCCGTCGCCGCGCTGTTGCAGCCGTTTACCGAATCAGGCATTTCAATGACCAAGTTCGAAAGCCGCCCAAGCAAATCCGCGCTGTGGGAATACCTGTTCTTCATCGACATCGAAGGACATCAAAACGACGAAAAAGTCCAAAACGCACTGCGGCTCTTGAGCGAACGCGCATCGTTTGTCAAAGTCATCGGGTCCTATCCGGCAGCCGTTTTGTAATGTAGTGAGAATGAAGAAGGTCGTCTGAAAATTCAGATACGGGTTTTCAGACGACCTTTTTTACGCCTTTAACTTGTAGCATCTTCAGTCAGTCCATTGGTCAGCCCACTCTTTCAATAAACGGTGGCGTTTTTCAAATGTCCGACGCAAAGTCGGTAATCCGATTAGCCGGTCAACCGTTTTGCCCAGCCCGAAAGTAAATTCCACCGTATCCGTCACGCAGGTACGCCCCTCGGAAAATTTGAATTCATGCGTATGGCGGAAGGAACGGTAAATCCCTTTCAGCATCAGGTCGGTAAACGATTGGTTCGGCTCAAGCGAAATGATTTCGGCGCGATGCCGCAACCAAATTCCGCAAACTCTGTATCTGAAATCCAAAATATCTCCACGCGCCCAGTATTCCTTTTCCGACAGCCATTGCACGTCAAACGGGAACTGACGGGAAAATCCGTGTCGGGAAGTGCAGTAGCGGAATATCGGTTCGAGCGGCGCATCCAGCCAGACGCTGCGGGTGTAAGTCAGCATGATATTGACCGTTGTGGGTAAAGATGGAGATATTGATAAGAGTGGTGCAGTTGGTATCAGTTCATCATTGCATTGGGCGACATGGTTGGTTTGGTATGGATAATGGAATAAAGGTCATCTGAAAATTTTCAGACGACCTTATAGATAGAGCTGATTAGATTTATGATATTGAATAGATTGCTCTATTGTCTTCAATTTGCAGAGATTCTAACCATGCTTTTTTGTTTTCTTCTATTTGTTTTAACTCAGCATTAATTTCGTTAATTTTTTCTTCATAATATTTTTTTTCATTTTTCAGTTTCTCAAGATACTCTTGTTTCCATGCGTTGAAATTATCGTCCGGTTGGCGGAAGTAATTTTGCCCTTCAGGTAAAATAAGCAGTTCTTTTCTTTCAGAAATATCTAACATTTCATATTCTTCGCATAGCATGGGTTCTAATCTAATAATTTTTCTTTTGATGTTTTTTAATTCATATTGTTTGTTGTGTAATGATTTTGTTTTTACTGTTAGCCAATAATTAAATCTATAGTTAAAAAATTCTTTTGATTTAGCAAGTATGTTGCTATTTCCAAAAGCGGAAGCTATATCTATATGGCTGGTTAGAATAAGAAAATGTATGGCATTATCTTCATTGATAAGAGAAGAAATATCTATTTTTTTGAGATTTGTACAGGATAATTGTAATTGTTCTAGTAGTGCATATCGGTTTAATAGACCTTGAAAATTATAAAGAGTTTCTAATTCATAATCTTGTGAAAATTCATCAATCGTCAGGCAGTTTAAAGCCAGTAATTTTAGAATGTGATTTGGAATGAAAGAACGGAGTATGCCGCTATACATCCTTTCTCGAGGAGTAATATATTCTTGGCTTAGTTTTTTCTTGGATATTTTGTTATCTGAGTCAAAATCTTTTATGGTAATTTTCGAATCTTCGCTATTGTTTAATTCGCTGTTTTTTGAATTGTGAGACAAGCTGATTGATATAAACTTTAGAATTTGGAATAAAAGATTAAAATAGCTTTTGAGCTCGTAATGTTGGTTAATGGACTTTATTGCATGGCTATTGCTTAGTTCTTCTGATGGTTTACATCCCGCAATACCTCCAAGTTTATCATTGTAAGCGTAATAGATTTCTTCATTTGTCGCTTCTACTTCAATCTTTTCAACAGCTTCGTTGTGCTGCTCCAGCAAAGAAAAAAATGAGGATTCAAATTGTTGCAGATTAAAAATCTCTGACTGGCGGCTTTGTTGTTTTACCTGTTGGCGTTGCTGTTCCGCCGCCTGTTTCAACTCTTCGCGCGTTGCTTGCATTTCCTGCGCTTGTTGATGAATGGTATAGAGCAAGCCGATAAGGGCTAGGAAGCTGATGATGGGGTTCAGCGTGCCGCCCAGATAGTCGCCAAATGTTCCCCATGTGGCAGAATCGTTGGTTACGGATAAGTTTTTGAAATAAGCGATATACAATCCCAAAATGATAAGAAATGCAGCGACGGCAGCTATGCCTAATATCCATAATAAGCGATTGGGTTTATTCCCTTTGTCCATGGTTTTTCCTTTTGTTTACACCCATAAAGGTCGTCTGAAAAATTTTCAGACGACCTTATTTTATAAATCCGAATCAGCAATATCTATGCTGTTGTTTCCGCATATGGGGGAATTACGATGCGGGGATTTCCTAGTTTAATCTGCGGTATGTTTGGCGGGTATTCAGCCCAGCATCGCCAAAAGCTCTTCCTCACTCAATACCGCCACACCCAAGGCATTGGCTTTTTCCAGTTTGCTGCCAGCGGCTTCTCCGGCGACGACGTAGTCGGTTTTTTTGGACACGCTGCCGGAAACTTTGCCGCCTGCGGCTTCGATCAAGGCTTGGGCTTGATCGCGTTTGAGGGTGGGCAGGGTACCGGTTAACACGAAGGTTTTGCCTGCTACGGCTTCGTTGAGGTCATCTGAAACCGTTGCTTCTTGGTTTTCAGACGACGTTTGGGTGAAGAAGGTTTTCAGGTTTTCGAGCAGGGCGGCGTTTTGTGCTTTGCTGCGCCATGCTTGCCAGTCGGCGGGGAGGGCTTTGTCGGTTTGCAGGCCTTCTATGCTTTTGCCGGCGAGTTCCCATAATGCTTGGGCTTTGTTTTCGCTGATTTTGAAACCGGGCAGGCGGGCAATCCAGCGTTGCGGCTCGGCATGGCGGGCGGGCGGGATGGTAACGGCTTGGGTTTGCGGGGCAACGCCTGCGGCGAGCAGCTCGTCTATCATCGCCTGTTGCGCGTCTTGGGCGAAGAAGTGGGCGATGGAGCGGGCGACGACGGTGCCGATGTCGGGCAGGCAGGCGAGGATGGGTTCGGGTGCGCGGCGGACGTGTTCCAGTGAGCCGAATGCCTGCGCCAGCGTTTTGGCGGTGCGTTCGCCGACGTGGCGGATGCCGAGCGCGAACAGGAAGCGGGCGAGTTCGGGCGTTTTGCTGGCTTCTATGCCTGCGAGGATGTTTTCCGCCCACTTGGTCGGTTGTTTTTTACCGTTTGGGGTGTTGGATTCAGATAGATCGCCTGAAACCGTTTCTGTGTCGCCGTTTTCGTTTTCAGACGATCCTTTATCTGCCGTTTCCTTCATTTTTTGCAAGGTCGGGATGTCGAGGCGGTAGAGGTCGGCGAAGTGGCGGACGAGGTTTTGGGCGACAAGCTGCTCGATTTGTTTTTGACCGAGGCCGTCGATGTCCATGGCTTTGCGCGAGGCGAAGTGGATTAATCCTTGCGCGCGTTGTGCCTGACAAAGCATGCCGCCGCTGCATCGGACGACGGCTTCGCCTTCTTCGCGTTCGATTTCGCTGCGGCAGATGGGGCAATGGGTCGGCAGGCGGTAGGGCTTGTGTAGCGGAACGGATTGGGTTTGGTTGGCGGACGGTGTTTCGGCAAACAGGTCGTCTTGCTGATGCTTGAGGTCGTCTGAAACGGCAACGGCGGTTTCCTGCATCGGGCGGAGTTCGAAAATCACGCGCACGACTTCGGGAATCACGTCTCCGGCGCGGCGCACGACGACGGTGTCGCCGACGCGCACGTCTTTACGCGATACTTCGTCCTGATTGTGCAGGGTGGCGTTGGTGACGGTTACGCCGCCGACGAATACGGGTTGCAGGCGGGCGACGGGGGTAACGGCGCCGGTGCGCCCGATTTGCACGTCTATGGCTTCGACGACGGTCAGGGCTTCTTCGGCAGGGAATTTGTGGGCAATCGCCCAGCGCGGCGCGCGGGAGATAAAGCCGAGTTCGCGCTGTTGCGCCAAGCTGTTGACTTTGACCACCATGCCGTCGATTTCGTAGGGCAGTTCGGGGCGTTTTTGCTGCATTTGTTCGTAAAACGCCAATACTTCGTCGATATTTTTGAAACAGCCGAAATTGCCGTTAGGCAGGCTGAAGCCGAGCTCTTGGAAATAGGCGAGTTCTTGGATGTGTTCTTCCGCGATGAAACCGCCTTGCTGGCGGGCGATGGAGTAGGGGAAAAAGTGCAGTTTGCGTTGCGCGGTAATGCGTGAATCGAGTTGGCGCAGGCTGCCGGCGGCGGCGTTGCGCGGATTGGCAAAGGGTTTTTGCCCGTTTTCGTTTTGTCTTTTATTGAGGGCGGCAAAATCGGCTTTGAGCATCAGCACTTCGCCGCGCACTTCGATGAGTTCGGGCGGATTTTCGCCGTGCAGCCGTAGGGGAATATTGGCGACGGTTTTGACATTTTGGGTAACGTCTTCGCCGGTCGTGCCGTCGCCGCGCGTCGCCGCCTGCACCAATACGCCGTCGCGGTAGAGCAGGCTGATGGCGAGGCCGTCGAATTTGGGTTCGATAACGTATTCGGGATTGCCGCCGTCCAAGCCGTCGCGCACGCGTTGGTCGAAGGCGTACATTTCGGCATGGTCGAACACGCCGTTTTCATCTTGCGGGGAAAAGGCGTTGGTCAGCGACAGCATCGGCACTTCGTGGCGCACTTCGGCAAATCCCGCCAAAGGCTCGCCGCCGACGCGTTGGCTCGGGCTGTCGGGCAGTTTGAGTTCGGGATGGTTTCGTTCCAACGCTTCGAGTTCGCGGAATAGTTTGTCATATTCGGCATCGGGTACGCTGGGTGCGTCGAGGGTGTAGTATTCGTAGGCGTAGCGGTTGAGGAGGTCGGTGAGGTGGCGGATGTGTTGTGCAGTCGGATTCATGGAGGAAGGTTTTCAGACGACCTTTGTCTGTTATAGTGGATTAACCTTAAACCAGTACGGCGTTGCCTCGCCTTAGCTCAAAGAGAACGATTCTCTAAGGTGCTGAAGCACCAAGTGAATCGGTTCCGTACTATCTGTACTGTCTGCGAGCCTTGTCCTGATTTAAATTTAATCCACTATACATGATGGGACGGATAAAGGTCGTCTGAAAAGGATAAGTTGAAAACAGCTGAATTTTACCCGAAAAAAAGCGGATATGCCGTAACGACATATCCGCTTTGATTACATTCGATTTTAGGAGAACAGGCGCAGGGCTTGTTTGCTGCCGGGTTTGATGCCGACTTTGAGCATTTCTTCCTGACGTGCCAAGACGTAATTGCGAATGTCTTTGAGCCATTGGGTAGAAACTTCTTCCATTTTGTCGTTGACCAAATCCAAGCCCAACTGACCGGAGAGGCGTACCGCCAAGTCCATGAAGAGGTCGAAGGTTTTTTCGCCGGCTGGGGCATGCGGGATGTCGAGCAACATGCTGAAGCCTTTGTAGGACTGGTTGTCCAACAGGGCGTTGGTAAACGCGTCGCCTGTGAGGCTGTGGATGGCAAACATCGGGCTGCCGGTTTGTCCGGTGTAGTGGAATGCGCCGTCTTCGCCCAATACGAAGCCGAGGTTTTCAACAGAAGCGCGCAGTTCGACGCCGCTGATGTTGCTGTGTGAAACCAAGTGGATGGCGATGGTTTGATCGACGCGGGCGCAGAAGGTGTCCAATGCCTGCGCAACTTCGGTAAATGCCGCCAAATCGGTGTGGAGGACTTTGCCGCCCATCAGTTGGGCAAAGGTGTCAACTTGTTGGTTGAACTGTTGCAATTCTTCTTGGGTTGCCAAACCGTTGCGGCTGACTGCTTGCAGGCCGACGACGAAACCTTGGTAATACACGCTCGGAATCGGTTCGGCAACTTGGAAGCGGTCGTCCATGGTGCAGCCGATGATTTGGAAACGGTGGCGGTTGGACAGGCGGGGCAGGGCGTGCAGCTCTTGCGCTTCGGAGAGGGCGATGTAGGCGAGGTAGTCGAAGCGCGGGTCAAACCACGGCAATTCGACTTGAGACAATTCGTCCAAGCTGACCAAAGGCTGGTTGGCGGCGGACGGCAGGTTGACCGGCTCGTCGCTGGCGGCTTGGGTGGTGATTTCGTTGTTCAGTCCGATGACGGTATGCTGTACCGGCTCGTCGGTAAAGTCGTCTTCAATCGCCAACTCGACATCGGTTTTGATGGCGGAAGGTTTGGCGAGTTTGGCTTTGGCGGCGAAGATTTCGTCTTGTTCTTGCAGATTGCGCAGCGCGGCTTCTTGGGCTTTGTTCGCTTTTTTGACGAACAGGCCTTTGCCGCCGGATTCTTTACCGTCGCGCACATGGCTGGTTTTACTGTTCAGGAGCGCGTCTTTGTCGGAGTGGCCGAACTGCTCGCGCACCTGTTTGCGGTATTGGTTTTCTTGGTACATATTGTAGGCGATGACGGCAAGGATGACTGCCAAGCCTAAGACGATGAAAATCATGGGTAATCACTTTTTTGTAAGAGCGGCATTCCGTCTTCGTTGCCCGGGGCGGTTTGCCTTTGGGCGCATGCGGAATCGTATTGCCGCGAGTAAGTTCGTCGGAGTCGGACACGGATTGTCCCGTATGAACATTCAATTATAACGAAAATAAACTTTTCTGACAGCAAATGCCGTGAATGATAGCCCAAAATCGGGCTGGGTCGTCTGAAAAATGCTATATGGCATTTTTGAGCGATTAACGGACAACCGGGAAACCTGCTGCCTGCAATCTTTGCCAGTCGAAAAAGTGGCCGGGGTCGGTTTTGCGGTCGGGAGCGATGTCCTGATGACCGGTAACAGCGGTGATGGGGTAATGCCCGACCAACGCGTGCAGCAGGGTTTCCAGCGTTTGATATTGCGCCTCGGCAAACGGCTCGAAATCGCAGCCTTCCAATTCGATACCGACCGAAAACGCGTTGCACTTTTCACGTCTGCGAAACGACGACACGCCCGCGTGGTACGCCATATCGTCGCAAGAAACGAACTGCACCGCCTCGCCCTCGCGGGTGATCAGAAAATGGCTGGAAACGCGCAAGGTGTGGATGACGCTGAAAAACGGATGTTCGTTGGGGGCGATGCGGTTGGTAAACAGCTTTTCCACCGCGCCCGTCCCATATTCGAAAGGCGGCAGCGAAATATTGTGTAAAACCACCAGCGACACAGTTTCTGATTCTGCACGCGGCTCGAAGTTCGGAGAAAACGCGCGGCGGGCAGGCTGCCACCAGCCTTGTTGCCAGTCAATGTCTTGGCATTCGGACGGAAGATTCATAATTCAGACGACCCTTTATTTCAGACGACCACTGAGGCGGAAAAAACATACGTCGGGCGGGCGCGCGGGAATGGGGTGCGCATTTCGGTTATACTGTCGCCCGACGTTCACAAATCAAAAATCCTACCATGCTGAAAAAAATGTTGAAATGGTTTGCGGTATTTTTTGTTGCCGTTGCCGCCGTGTTCGCCGCCTTGCTGTTTGTTCCCAAAGACAACGGCAAAGCATACCGCATCAAAATTGCCAAAAACCAAGGCATTTCTTCCGTCAGCCGTACGCTTGCCGAAGACGGAGTCGTTTACAACCGCCATGTACTGGTCGCAGCCGCCTACCTGATAGGTGCACACAATAAACTCAACGCCGGCTCGTACCGCCTCCCTTCCAACATTTCCGCCTGGGGCATTTTACAGAAAATCCGCAATGGCAGACCCGATGCCGTTACCGTTCAAATCGTCGAAGGTTCGCGTTTTGCCACCATGCGTAAAATCATCGATAACACGCCCGACATCGAACACAAAACACGCGGCTGGAGCGATGCGGAACTCATGCAGGCGATTGCCCCCGACGCGCTCAGCAGCAATCCGGAAGGCCAGTTCTTCCCCGACAGCTACGAAATCGACGCAGGCAGCAGCGATTTGCAAATCTACCAAACCGCTTATCAAACCATGCAACGTCGTCTGAACGACGCTTGGGAAGATCGCCAAAGCGGATTGCCCTACAAAAATCCGTATGAAATGCTGATTATGGCGAGCCTGATTGAAAAAGAAACCGCCCACGAAGACGACCGCGCCCATGTTGCTTCCGTATTCGTCAACCGCCTCAACATCGGCATGCGCCTGCAAACCGATCCGACCGTGATTTACGGCATGGGCAGCGCGTATAAAGGCAAAATCCGAAAAGCCGACCTCCAGCGCGATACACCGTATAACACCTACACCCGCAGCGGCTTAACCCCGACCCCCATCGCCCTGCCGAGCAAAGCCGCCCTTGAAGCCGCCGCGCATCCGTCGAATGAAAAATACCTCTATTTCGTTTCCAAAATGGACGGCACCGGCTTGAGCCAGTTCAGCCATAATTTGGAAGAACACAATGCCGCCGTACGCAAATATATTTTGAAAAAATAAGCCGAACTAAGCTTCAAAAGCATAAAGGTCGTCTGAAACCTGATCTTCGGTTTCAGACGACCTTTTATCTTTCGCAAGCCTTAAGCCGCTTCCCAATAATCGATATAAAGCTGCAATTCCATCTGATTGCGCCACTCGTTTGCCACGGGGCGGTAAACCGTGCGGATGTATTCGGGGATGTCTTCGCTGCACCGCCAGAACATGGCTTCAAATTCGTAGCCGTCTTTTTGCAGCCAGACTTTTTTGTGTTTGCCCTCCGCGCCCAAGGGCTGCTGGCGGATGACGTGAAATTCGTCGGTAAAGCTCGGTGGCGCGAAGCCTTGTCCCCAAACGTGGCGGGCGAGGTTTTGCGCCTGTTCCAACGTGATGTCGCAGGCTTTCAGGCTGCCGTCGGTGATGAAGGTTTGCGACAAATCGTCTTCGCACACCATTTCGCGCACGGCTTCTTCAAAGGCCGTCTGAAACGCGGGAATGTTGTGTTCGAGTATACTCAAGCCCGCCGCCATCGCGTGTCCGCCGAATTTCAAAATCAAATCGGGATGGCGTTTGGACACCAAATCCAAAGCATCGCGCAGGTGCAGGTTGGGAATGGAACGCCCCGAACCGCGCACTTCGCCGTTGTCGGCAGGCGCAAACACGATGGTCGGACGATAAAAACGGTCTTTGAGGCGGCTGGCGACGATGCCGACCACGCCCTGATGAAAGTCGTCGCGGTAGGCGACCAGGGTCGTCTGACCTGAAGGCAGGGTTTCGGGAAAGGCGTTCAGCGCGTCTTGCAGCATGGATTGCTCGATTTCGCGGCGTTCGATATTGAGGTCGTTCAACTGCGCCGCCAATGCCTGCGCTTCCGCGTCGTCGCGCGCCAACAGGCAGGCAATGCCGACCGACATATCGTCGAGCCGTCCGGCGGCGTTGATGCGCGGACCCAGTGCGAAACCCATATCGAAAGGCTGCGCTTTGCGCCAGTCGCGCCGCGCCACTTCAAACAAAGCGCGGATGCCGGGACGCATTTTGCCGGAACGCATCCGTTTCAAACCTTGCGATACGAGGATACGGTTGTTGTGGTCGAGGGGGACGACGTCGGCGACGGTGCCGAGTGCGACCAAATCCAAAAGTTCGCCCAGATTCGGTTCTCTAAGGTCGTCTGAAAAATAATCGCGGCGGCGCAATTCGGCACGCAACGCCATCAACACATAAAAAATCACGCCCACGCCCGCCAAACTTTTGCTGGGGAAGCCGCAACCTTTTTGGTTCGGATTGACGATGGTGCAGTCGGGTACGGTTTCGGCGGGCAGGTGGTGGTCGGTAACGATCACGTCCAAACCCAATTCCTGCGCCCGCGCCACGCCTGCGATGCTGGCGATGCCGTTATCGACCGTAATCAGCAAATCCACGCCTTGCGCGGCAGCGATTTCTGCAAGCTCGGGCGTCAAGCCGTAGCCGTGTTCGAAGCGGTTGGGTACGAGGAAATCCACCGCCGCGCCCATCGCCGCCAAGCCGCTCATACCGACGGAACACGCCGTCGCGCCGTCGGCATCGTAGTCGGCGACAATCAGGATTTTTTCCTTACGCTCGATGGCATCCGCCAGACGGCGGGCGGCGGCTTCGCAATTCGTCAGCGATTGATAAGGCAGAAGACCGGCGAGTTTGTCGTCCAATTCGGCAGGACTCTGCACGTCGCGCGAGGCGCACAGGCGGGCGATTAAAGGGTCGGCGCCGGCGGTGAGCAAATCATTGAGGACGTTTTGGTTGACGGGGCGGGTTTGGATTTTGACGGGCATGGTGTGTGGACGGGGTATAGTTGTATTTGAGGGGATGTATTTTAAGGCGGGAAAGGTCGTCTGAAAACCTAAAAGCAAACCAAAATCTGCTGCCTGGTTTCAGACGACCTTTTATTGTGAAAGAGAAGGGGAACCTCTTTCTCGTTTTAAGTTTCCGGGACAAAGTTGTCGTCAAACAAATTGTCCTGCTGTATTTCTTCCCGTTCTTCCTGTTGTCTCAGCAAATCGAGTTTTTTGTTGCGGATTTTGGTTTTGCGCATATGCAGCAGGCGCATGACTTGGTGCTTTTGGTCGTCCGTCATCTGCTGCCAATACAATCTCTCTTCACGACTGCGCAGGCAACCTTTGCAATAGCCTTTTTCGTTGGCTTCACATACGCCGATGCAGGGGCTGGGGATGGGGAAGAAATCGGGTTGTTCCATAATGAAGGTGCGGAAAGGTCGTCTGAAAGAGTATAGCCAAGGTGCAGGGTTTCGGCCAGGTATGTACCGTCCGAATATATAAGGTCGTCTGAAAACCTTATTGATGGTTTTCAGACGACCTTTGTTTACTTTAAAAAATCAAGTAATCAGTTTGCCATTTGTTTTGCCTGAACCGCTGTCAGGGCGATGGTGAAGACGATGTCTTCTACCAATGCGCCGCGGGAAAGGTCGTTGACCGGTTTGCGCAAACCTTGCAACAATGGACCGACGCTCAGGACGTTGGCGCTGCGTTGTACGGCTTTGTAAGTACAGTTGCCGGTGTTGAGGTTCGGGAAAATCAAGACGCTTGCCTGACCGGCGACGGTGCTTTCAGGGGCTTTGGTTTTGCCGATTTCAGGCACGGTTGCCGCATCGTATTGCAGCGGGCCGTCGATTTCCAAGTCCGGGCGTTTTTCTTTCGCCAGTTTGGTCGCTTCAATCACGGCATCGACATCAGGGCCGCTGCCTGAGTTGATGGTGGAGTAGGAAATCATGGCAACTTTAGGCGGGATGCCGAAGGCTTTGGCGGTATCGGCGGATTGGATGGCGATATCGGCAAGCTGTTCGGGTGTCGGATTCGGGTTGACCGCGCAGTCGCCGAAGACGAGGACTTGGTTGGGCAGCAGCATGAAGAATACGCTGGACACGAGGCTGGCGCCCGGTGCGGTTTTAATCAGTTGCAAAGCGGGGCGGATGGTGTTGGCGGTAGTATGAACGGCGCCGGATACCAAGCCGTCCACGTCGTTTTGCGCCATCATCATGGTGCCGAGGACGACGGTGTCTTGCAGTTGTTTGCGGGCGTCTTCAGGCGTCAGCCCTTTGGATTTGCGCAATTCGCACATCGGCTCGACGTATTGTTCGACCAATGTGGCGGGATCGATGATTTCCAAAGAGTCAGGCAGGTTGATGCCGCGTTCTTTGGCAACGGCTTCAACTTCTTCGCGTTTGGCAAGCAAGACGCAGCGGGCAATGCCTTTTTCGTGGCAGATGGCGGCTGCGGCGACGGTACGCGGTTCTGCACCTTCGGGCAGGACAATGCGCATATCGGCTTTGCGGGCAAAATCAATCAGGTTGTAACGGAATTGGGCGGGAGAAAGGCGGGATGCTTCGCGTTTTGCCAACGCAGATACGTCTTTGAGCGCGCTGCTTGAGCCGTAGAACGTCAGTCCAGTCAGACGGGCAACTTCTTCGCCCACGGATGCTGCCGCGCCTTCAATAATGAAGCCTTCCAAAAGACCCGGTGCGTTGGTGTAAAGCTGTTTGGCAAGGTTGATTCGGTGTGCCGCTTCGGCTGCGTCGGCATTGTCGGATTGCAATGCCAAGACTACGCCTGCATCCAAAGACAATGCCAGCTCGACGTTTTTGCCGGACAGGAAGAGTTTGTCCGCTTCGGGGGCGATACCTTCGATAACAAGATTGTCGGTATTGAGTGCGACGGCTTTGCCGACCACAGCGTCAAACCAGTCGTCGCTTTTGCCTTGCGCCAACAGGGTTTCGGCGGATGCGTCGAGCGGTTGGAAAACTTGCGCGCCCAAAGCTTGGGCAAAGGCTTTGCTTGCTGCTGCCACGTCCAAACCGGCGGATACCGGAGCGACCAATAATTTAGCCATGATATGTGTCCTTTCTATTTGGAGGTTGTCCGTCGCCGCCGTGATGCGGACGTAACGGCAATGGCTTAATACTAACAAACAAACCGCGTTTCCAACAAGGTTAAATGTTAATGGATTGAGTGAAAATGCAATGGATTTTTAAGGGGCTGATACTGTCTATGCAAAATATAGAAAAGGTCGTCTGAAAAAACCTTTGATGGGGTTTTCAGACGACCTCTTGTGCGGTTGGGTTGTCAGCCTTTGAACACGGGGACGAGTTCGAGCTGGCTCAATACCTGCGCGGCGATGTTGATGACACCGAAGAGGAAAACCCAAACCATCAGCCCGAATCCGCCGTAAACCTTGTAGTTTTTGCCTGCGCCGAATTTTTGGCGCGAACGGTAGAGCAGCATGGCGGGGATGATGCCGGTCCAAATGGTTGCCGCCAGACCGACGTAGCCGATGGCGGTAACGAAGCCTGTTGGATACAACAGACAGAAAATCAGGGGCGGCAGGAAGGTGAGGGCGGCGGTTTTGGTGCGGCCGGACACGCTGTCGTTCCATTTGAAGATGTCGGCGATGTAGTCAAAGAGGCCGAGCGTTACGCCGAGGAAGGAAGTGGCAATCGCCATGTAGGAGAAGAGGGTCAACACTTTGTCCATGCTGCCGGTTTGGGCGAATTTGGACAGTGTTTCGATGAGGACGGAGACTTGCCCTTCGGCGGCAATCACGGGGGCGAACTCGCTGCGCGGCAGGTTGCCTTGGATGGCGATTTGCCACAGGACGTAAATCACAAGCGCAATCAGCGTGCCCGCCCAGATGGATTTTGCCACTTTGGGCGCATCGCCTTTAAAGTATTTGAGCAGGCTGGAGACGTTGCCGTGGAAGCCGAAGGAGGCGAGGCAGACGGGCAGGGCGGTGGCGACGTAAATCCAGTAGCTCGTGCCTGCGGGGGCTTGGGTGTCAAAGAGGACGGGCAGTTTGGCATCGGCAATCAGCCCGCCGGTCGCCCAAATGAAGGTCAGCACCATGCCGCCGATGAGGACGCTGGTGAAGCGATCGACCAGCCGTGCCGACGCCCACACGCAAAAGGCGAGGATGCCGAAGAAGACAAGCTGTCCGACGGTGAGCGAAACGTCGCTGCCTACCGCGCTGCCCAGACCTTTGGCGGTCAAGTCGCCGCCGACGAAGATGTAGGCGTAGGTAAGTAAATATAAAACGAAGGCGACGGCAATGCCGTTGATGGCGTTCCAAGTCGGGCCGAGCAGGTCTTTGACCATGGTGTCGAAGCTGGCGCCGTGTGGATAGTGGGTGTTGACTTCAAGGATCATCAGGCCGCTGGAGAGCATGGAAAACCAAGTGTAAAGCAACACAATCAGCGAGCCTGTAAACCAGACGCCGGAGGTGGCGGTCGGGTTGGCAAGCATGCCTGCGCCGATGACTGTACCGGCGATAATCATGGCGCCGCCGAATAGCGACGGGGTTTTGACGGACATGGAATTCTCCTCGGAAAAACAGTCCGCCATTATGCCGTAAAGTGTAAGGATTGGTAAGGAGGTCGTCTGAAAATTGCGGGAAAATAGCGGACAGCAGGGGGTTTTTCGGGCGGGGGGGGGCGGCGAGTGGATGAGAGCGGTTTAATTTTTTGAAAGATAGGGAGAAACGGCGGTTTCTCCTTTTTTATTTGGTTGGGTTGAAAAAGGGTTTTCAGACGACCTTTTGCTTGAAAATGCCGAATTTACATATTTATACGGCATTTTATGGCTAATTTTTCTCTAATTTTGCCTTCCTAGAATGCGCAACCCTTACAGAGGCCGCATCCGAAACAGGGTGCGGTAACAAAAAAACAGACGACACATCAAGCAGAAAGGAAGCCGCATGAGCCAATCATACGAAGTCATTTTTGAGAACAACCGCAAATGGCAGGAAACAAAGAGGCAGCAATATCCTGATTACTTCAAAGACCTCGCCGACGGACAAAATCCCGAATACCTCTACATCGGCTGCTCCGACAGCCGCGTCGCGGCGGAAGAGCTGATGGGGTTTGAGCCGGGCGACGTGTTTGTACACCGCAACGTCGCCAACCTTGTGCACGGTTTGGACATGAATGCCGCCTCTGCCATCGAATACGCCGTCTCGCATCTGAAAGTCAAACACATCATCATCTGCGGCCACTACAACTGCGGCGGCATCAAAGCGGCGATGCTGCCCGAAGATTTTGGCACGATGAATCCGTGGTTGAGCAATATCCGCGACGTGTACCGCCTGCATCAGGAAGAACTGGACGCAATCGAAGACGAACACCTGCGCTACGACCGCCTGGTCGAATTGAATGTGCAGGAACAGTGCCTCAACGTCATCAAAATGGCGTGCGTGCAGGAACGTTACCTGCTCGACGGCTACCCGATTGTTCATGGCTGGGTCTTCGATCTGCGTACCGGCCGCCTCATCGATTTGAACATCGATTTCAAAAACATCCTCGCCGACATCCAGAAAATCTACGACCTCACCGATTCCGAATGGGTGGTCAACGCGCGTAAGAAAGTGGGTTGATGGCTCGGAGGTCGTCTGAAAATGCAGCTTGGACAAGCATCCTGACTTTTCAGACGACCTTGATTTGCCCCAATCCTATCAAATACAAAAACATGCACACATCAGGAGTACCCTTCACCATGAAACCCCATCAGAAAAAACAGCCTTTGGGCAGCCTGTTTAAGTCCAATTTCGCTTCCGGACTGGTCGTCTTCCTCGTCGCCCTGCCGTTGTGCCTCGGCATCGCGCTTGCTTCCGGCGCGCCGCCGTTGTCCGGCGTGTTGGCGGGCATCGTCGGCGGCATCGTCATCGGTTCACTCAGTACCTCGCATATCAGCGTTTCAGGCCCCGCCGCAGGCTTGGCGGCGATTATCCTTGCCGCGATTACCGAACTCGGTTCGTTCGAGCTGTTTCTGTGCGCGGGCTTAATCGCCGGCGCCATCCAGCTTTTGCTCGGCTTCATCCGTGCCGGCAGCCTTGCCGAATACATCCCTGTGTCCGTTATCGAAGGCATGTTGGCGGGCATCGGCGTGATTATCATCATGAAACAGATTCCGTTTGCCTTGGGCAGCAGCGGCAGCCTCGCCGATCCTGCCGCCCTGTTCGCCGACATCCACATGGGTTCCCTTTTGGTAGCAGGCGTGTCGATGGCGATCCTAATCGTATGGGACAAAATCCCCGCGTTGAAAAACATCAAAGCCCTGCCCGCCGCGCTGGTTGCTGTGGGCGCGGGGATACTGATGAACCAATGGTTTGTCGCCAGCGGCAGCAGCCTTGCCATTCCCGCCGGACAACTCGTCCAACTGCCCGTCCCCGACACATGGCGTGAAGCCGCAGCTATGCTCACGCTGCCCAACTTTTCAGGTTTCGGCAACAGCTACGTCTGGACGACCGGCATTACCATAGCCATCGTCGCCTCGATTGAAACCCTGCTCTGCATCGAAGCCGCCGACCGACTCGACACCCGCCGCCGCATCACCGACACCAACCGCGAATTGCGCGCGCAGGGCGCAGGCAACATCGTCAGCTCGCTCATCGGCGGCCTGCCCATCACCTCCGTCGTCGTGCGCTCGTCCGCCAACGCCAATGCAGGCGCGACGCACAAACTGTCTGCCGTTATCCACGGCGTCCTGTTACTGGTGTGCGTTTTGGCGATTCCTTTTATCCTCAACATGATCCCCCTGTCCACCCTCGCCGCCGTCTTGCTGCTGGTGGGCTACAAACTGGCGAAACCCGCCACCCTCCTGCATTTCTGGCATAAAGGGCTGTACCAGTTCATTCCCTTCGCCGCCACCCTCGCCGCCGTCGTCGCGCTCGACCTGCTCAAAGGCGTCGGCATCGGGCTCGCCATCAGCATCATCTTCATCCTTCAGGGCAACATGAAACGCGCCTACTACCTCAGCCGCGAAGAACTTGCCGAAGCTGACGAAATCAGCTTGGAACTGGCGGAAGAAGTCTCGTTCCTGAACAAAGCCGCCATCAAGAAAACCCTGAAAAACATCCGCCCGGGTTCGAAAGTAACCATCAACGCCGAACGCTCGTCCTACATCGCCGGCGACGTATTGGAACTGATTGAAGACTTCGCCAACGTCTTCGCCAAAGAAAACGACATAGATGTTGTGCTCAAAGGCTTCAAATCCGACTACGACCACGAAGGCCGCGACCACCACAGCCATGTGCGGGTGGGGCACAGCGCGAGTATTTAGAAGTTGGGTTGGAATGAGTAGGAGAAGAAAGAGGCCGTCTGAAAACCTGTTTTGGAGGATTTTCAGACGACCTTTTTAGTAGATGAAAATAAAAAATACCTGCTTCGTCATTCCCGCGCAGGCGGGAATCTAGGTTTTGGAAGCTATGGAAATATTTAAAAATTGCAGCGGCCTTTCAGAGTCTGGATTCCCGCCTGCGCGGGAATGACGGCGGCTTATGAATCGGCTGTTTTGTCCGACAGAAAAGAAACATAATGAAATATCTAAAAAAAAACAGCAGGATTCGCGGGCAAAGCCCACGCTACACCGTCGGGCAATGCCTAAAGTTGGGGAAATTCATAGGGGGAGTTGTTGTGTTGGTTTGAGAGATAACAACTGTAGCGTGGGCTTTGCCCACGAGAATTC